>CAYXDR010000178.1:0-6726 GCA_964463515.1 uncultured Desulfobacteraceae bacterium
GAAAACATAAGGGCTGTCATTAATAACACCATCATTGCACCGAAAACCATTGACTTTATGCCTTTTTTCATTATCTGACTCCTTTTTAAATGGTTTAAGTGGCTTTTATTTGCTGACGTCATTGGGCGTATGTAAACAGCGCCAAAGAGAGATCACCCCGAATCGAATGATTTTTCAATAATCTCCCCAACATCCCAGACGCGGATGCCGAGGGTTTTTTCGTGCTTCATAAGGTTGGCTAGGCATATGGGGCATGTCACAGCAACATCGCGGCATACGCCTGCAAGCTCTTGGGCGCGTATAAGCGAAATCGACCGGCTCAAATCCTGGTACGCGTATTCAACCGGACCGCCGCAACAGGCCGTGTCCTTGCCGGAGTTTTCCGGTTCAAGGACCTCGACCCCTGCTCCCTTCAAAACTTTCCTCACAGGTTCCACGGATTCCAGTTCACGACTCATTACACACGAATCGTGAATCACTACCTTTTCAGGAATCGAATCGAACTCGGGTTGGCGAATCAAAGAATCCGAATCCGACAGCACATCCAGGTAGTGGCGCACATCCAGGTCGAAGCCTGGAACAAGTTGAGGGTATACTTTTTGGAGCATGTAGGTGGTGTGCGGATCCACTGTGACCACCCGTTCCACCCCTGCCGACTTCAATGTACTGTATATTGAACGCGCAAGGGGTTTCACAGCGTCTTCAATTCCAAGATCGTAAAGCAGTACGCCGCTATAAGGCTCTTTTTCATAGAGGTAGGCTGGATGGACGCCTGCAGCGGCAAGAGCTGAAACAATCCCGCGAAGTGCTGCTTCACTGCGGTTTCGGATCTCCCGCGCCCTTCGTGCACGCATGCGCAATACCGGATCAGCCGCCACATTGCCGGCGATTTCCGCAACTTTCGCGATCGCCCTTACCGAAAGCATCGGAACCAGGGGTCTGGCCGAGGCAGCCATTTCGGTGGCCTGGACGACATAGGGAAGCATCTGGTACATACGGGCGGTAAAGAGAACCGTGCGGCCTTCCCGCGGCAGCTCGATGCCGTCGATCCAGTGGTTCCAGTAGACGGTTTTCATGCCCAGCGGGTCCCCGGTACGATCCACATTGCCTCGGATGGTTTTCAAAGCCTGGGAAATCAAAATTTTAGAGTCTCGCATGCTTTCCTCCCGAAACCAGCCGGGCCGAAATCAGGCGACGTCCGCGCTGGATCAAATCACAAATGTCCAGGTTCTGTCCCTTGCTTTTGCACATCACTTCGCAGCGTCGGCACTGAAGGCAACTGTACAGGCAATAGGTCAGAGAATCATCGAATTCAAGCATCCCGGTGAGCAGGTACTTGACTATCTGCATCCGACCGTATGCTGAAAAACTCTCCACCCCGCCTGAGGCCTGGTAGGTCGGACATACATCCACACAAAACCTGCAGGCTCGGCATTTGACAAACTCTTGAACAAGAGCCTTCCTTTCGCTTTCGTCCCGGTTCACAGCCATCCCTCCAGGTTCCCGCGATTCAAAATGTTTTCCGGGTCAAAAGCCGTCTTTAACCGTCTTAAAACATCAGTATAAACCGAACCGTATTTCTTTTCGAGAAACCCGGCCCTCTGTGCTGTCAGCCCCCATTCGCCGCCGCAGCCACCGTATTTGATATTAAGGGCCTCGGTCTTTTCCCTCATTTCTATTGTTACCGCTTTTTTAACCTCATTTGAAATGTCTTTGGTGGGCATGAAAGCATAAGCGTGAATAGTCGGGGCACCTATATGGCCAAAAGAATAAAACTGGTTCCCCTTATAGCTGTCCAAGTTGAGGATAATTTCCTTTGCATCACGGTAAGCTTCCTGAAGTTTGTCAACACGGGGGGTTATCTCGCTTCCAAAAGTCGAACCCAGTCGGTATACATAATTGCCTGCCTCGGCGCGGCTGCTCCAGATTTTTCCCCATTCCTGCGGATCAGTGACAATGCGCGCTTCCATGGGGTTGGTCCTTTTCAAAAATTCCAGAAAAATCTCGGCCTTTTCGCGGCAACCCGCCTCTGTGGCAGAATGCATGCTCATCATGGCCACCGCCCCGCCGTGAGGGGAAAGCCCCACGGCCTCATATCCTATCTTGCACGCCATTTCATCGAGGTATTCGAAAAACAGGGGGGTAAACATGCCTTCTCTGTACATGGCAATCACGGTGTCTAAAATTTCCTCGGTGCTGCCGTAATATGCGACGATATTTTCCATCTTTGGTTTTGGAATCAACCGCATCCGAATGCGCGTGATAACACAGAGCAGGCCTTCTGAGCCGACAAGGAACTTGGTGGCTTCGATACCTGCGGGTTTGCGTGTGGATTCGGTGCCGGTGTGCAAAATCTCTCCCGTCGGAAGCACAACCTCTAGCCCCAGCACGTAGTCTCCAGGCTTTCCGATGCTTGCATCCACCGCATGGGCGCTGGTGTTCACAGAGACGGCTCCGCCGATCGTAGCCACCGGTTCGCTGCCCGGGAAGGCTGGAAGCAATGCATTGTACGGCGTTAGGGCCTTCCTGAGATTAGCGATATGCATTCCCGGCCCTACCTCGAAATAGCCACGTTCAGGGTATATGTTCAATTCCTGCATTCGGCCCGTATCGAGAACGATCCCGTTCGTTTTAGGCCGCCCCAGCCCCACAAGAGATGTACCGGAACCGTGGATGTGAACCGGGATTTTTCGGGCGTTTGCATATGCAAGCACCCCTGAAACTTCCGCACTGTCAGCAGGCCTGGCCACCGCATAGGGCATATGATGAGACTCAACATCCCAGGGCATGGTGTCTTTGGCGTAGGCCAGGGCCGTCGGCCGGTCCGAAAAAGCGTTTTCGTCACCAACTATCCTTTTCAAGTCTTTGCTCAATTTTTTTAAATCGACTTCCATCTATCCTTCCTCCGCCTTCAGTCCCGCTGGAAACACTTTAGGTGACCGCACAATCAGGAATTGTCCGGTTTACGCCCTGAGTAGACACAAAAATTGTAATGTTTGAAAAAGCAATCCACGTCTCTAAAACCAGCCTCCCTCAGCCATGCCAACTGCCGGTCGAGGGTTGCGGGGCGGTCGCAAGCCATGCGCTCATAGATAACAGAAAGCTCCGTATTCCCGATATCTGTTGTCTCCAGGTGGCGAATCCAGCGGTTCTGGTAAATCGCCTCTGTGGCCGCCGTGGATCCCAATGCAAGCTCTGCGTGTACGAAACAACCTCCCGGATCCAATATATCAAAAATTCTCTGCACCAGGCGCCTCTTCCCGTCATCGGGAAGGTGGTGGATCGACATGGCTGAAGCAACCAGCCGGTGACGCCCTGGAAGATCCCCCTGATCGTAGTCGTTGACATAGAAATGGACATTATCCCTGCCGGAAAACCTCTCTCTGGCTTTCTCGAGCATTTTTTCCGAAATATCCAATAGATGTGCCTCTGTTTTCGGAAATTTCTCCAGAATCAGCCTCGAAACCAGGCCTGTTCCGGCACCGAGATCCAGAAAGGAAAATCCATCTCCAGGGTCAAAAGGAATCAAATCCAGCAAAGTCCCGTAAAATTCGTCGAAACAATAGATCACCTTTCGTCGGTTGGCGTCGTATTTGAGCGCACCAGCATCGAACAATTCTTTTACAATCATAGAAAACCTCTCTTTTCACTGCACCAAAGTATCAACCTGCCATCGCCCTCACAAGTTGGCGTATATCTTTGAGGTCTTCCAGGTTGTCGATCATGTATATGAGTTCTTTCCTGGCCTGGTCAGTGAAGGATAAGCCGCTGTAATCTATACATTTGTTGAATTTTTCCCTGCACTGTCCATCGCTCATTGGGTCCTCTGGATTCCCAGGCGGCACCTGCACGGAATGGGTCAAAACACTGCCGTCTTTCAGTGTAACCTTTATTTCGGTTTGAAATATATCCTTCGCCGGGATTTCTTTGTTCACAGAAACAACCACCCGCCCGGCCAGGCGTTGGACCGCTGGGTCCATAATTTTCTCGGTTTCAAAATCGTCTAAAAACACGTCCCCCCGGATAAATGCACAGGCTGTTGTGTATCCAAGGCTGAACTGAGCATCGACCTGCGGGTTGGAGCCTATCTCGAAAGCCTTGCCTACCATCTCGGCGACCATGGATGAAACCGATATATCAATATGCTCAATTTGGTCCGATGTGGGGACCTGCCCTTTCAGTTTAAGTGCTGCCCCGATCGTAGAATGGGTCATCCGGCAGCTTGGATAAGGCTTCAAGCTCAAATCGTTTATGGTGAAATGCTGCCCTATTCCCTCGGAAACACGCTCGGGATGATAATCACCCTGTTCGTAGAGGTTGTAAAAGCCATAGGGCCCTGTAAGGAACAAGCGGCTGCCGGTGATTCCCCTGGCAGCCAGGTATGCGGATGTTACTCCGGCCGACGAAGCGAACCCCGGCTGCATGCGTTTCACCAGCCTGCCTTCAATGAGCCCCTGGGCATTTCCGGAAGTTCTGCTGTACATTATCCCCAGGGCGTTTGAAAGTTCCTCTTTGCCGAGCCCCAAAATTTTTCCTGCAGTTGCAGCAGCCCCGAAACCGCCGCATGTGGCGGTGCGAATCCAGGAAAGCGGACGATCTATCGCGAAACTTATCCTGCAGATAACATCGGCACCGACCACAAGTGCGGCGATAAAATCCTTGCCGCTCACTTTTCCCGAATTTTCGGCCGTAGCGAGTGCGGCCGGCAACACGTTCACAAATGCATGCAAAGCAGAAACATCCAGCGTATCGTCAAAATCCAATGCGTGCATCATCATGCTGTTGGCCATCGCGGCGAGCGGTGGCGGGGTTGAAAATCCATGCAACAGCACGGAAACCCCGTGCTCACTTCTCCAGGACTTCAGCAAATCAACGGTTTCGGGGCAACCCGGTGCCTTGCTCCCCGGAAAAACAACGCCCAAAGAATCCAACACAAGTTTCTTGCAGCTTCGGATCGATTCCGAGTCCAGGTCTTCAAAACCGGTTTTTGCGATGTGATTTATAATCAATTGTTCGAGTGTCGCTTCCATGATCGCATGCCTCCGGTATCATTATATTTGCCCTGAATCAGCTTTCATCCCAAGGTTCCTCAAGCCAATCAATTGATCTGCAATTTTCGGAATTCATCGAGAAACGCAAGGGCGTATTCAACTATTCTTTCTATAACCGCTTCGCCTTTTTCTGCAGTAGCTGCCGTAGGATCACCGAGCGTACCGGAATCGGTGACATCCTCAATTTTCTGGAAAATCAGTTGCACCGAATCCCTAAATTCGGTTTCTCCCAGAGAATTTTTCACATTCAAAGGGCTGTTTTTCAGAGGCTTGACCGAATCAGGCTGCATACGGCCTTCGATCACTGTTTCCGGTGCCATTGCCATGACAACTGAAGTCATCAATTCACCGGAATGAGTAAACCGCCCTTCTTCGGCAATACCGTCTTTGACAGCGCAAAGATCATGCGCGAGCTTCCAGATGCTGAGCATGCCGATCCGTACCCGATGCTGATCGAGAATTCTTCGGGCTGCCGATTCCACAGCACAATTATTGCCTTTATGAGCGTTTAGAAACACAAAGCGTTTTATTCCTGCTTTTATAAGGCTGGCGATATATTCGATCAAAACTCTTATCAATGTTTCGGTTTCAAAAGTGATTGTTCCCGGGTAAGGCAGGAACCACTTGGAATAGCCGATTGGAAGAGTGGGCCCGATCAAAATTCCGGCGCGCCCGGCCAGGCGCACGGCTATTCCGTCCGCCACTATGGTATCGACACCGAGAGGAAGATGCGGGCCTTCCAGCTCGGTCGATCCCAGTGGAATAACCACGACAGGGTCCTCTCCGGCTGCTTCTCGAAATGCTTCCCAGGTCATATTGCCTATAAATGACATTTTCTTATCCTCCAGGCTGCAATCACGGTCACGCCGAGTGTTGTTTCCAGGTCCACCCGATGGCGCTGTTTTTCACTTTTCCACGCCTGATGACGTACATCAAACCGACAATTACCAGGCCTGTGATATCGCTTTTCAATCCAGGGAAAATCAAACAGGCGCCTCCTATGAACATCAGCAATCTAAGTAGGAACGGCAACCGCCCTCCCAGGTAATTTTGTGCCGCACAGGCCAGCGCCAGCACTCCGAAAAAGGCGGTCACGCAAACGTGAGCAATCTCCCCCACACTTCCCACCAAAAGAAGTGCATTGTTATAAACAAACATGTACGGAATTATGAATATCACAAGTGCCAGTCTACATCCCGTGAAAGCCGTCCTCATCATGGGAGCGTCGGCGATGCCGGCTGCCACGAAAGCATCAGGAGCCATAGGCGGGGTTATGCCGGCTATGGTCGCGAAGTAGAAGACGAACAGGTGCGCGGCCAGGGGATAGACTCCCAGCTTGATCAGTGCCGGAACTACAAGTATGGCCAGAACGATGTAGGCCGCCACCGGCGGCACCCCCATGCCGAGAATGATGGAGGCGACCATGGTCAAAAGCAGCAGCACAATGAGATGGCCTCCCGACATCTTTATAAGCAGCCCCGACATCATCAATCCTAGCCCGGTGAGAGTAATCATGCCCAGCACAATGCCTCCGACCGATAAAATCGCTATTACTGGAAGTGCTGTAAGTGCGCCGTCCTGGAGCCCCTTGATTACTTCGCGCAAACTCATCCGGCTTTTCCCTCCGCCCAGCAATGTGCAGAACGGGATGGAAATTGTGGCCCAAAAAGCGGCC
>CAYXDR010000179.1:0-6717 GCA_964463515.1 uncultured Desulfobacteraceae bacterium
CCGATCCCGATAGCGACCCCGACCCCGAAGGATATCGTTATTTTGACTTTTTACGGTTTCATCATTATTAGCAATGAAAGGAATCTTCCCATGACAAATCAAGAGGACTTGCCGAACGTATCAATGTCCAACACTAAGAAGGAACTGCTCGATGCCTACCACGAGGCAAAGAAACAGCTTCAGGCCAAGGGTAAAGCGGTGCTGGATGCTGAAAAGGCAAGGAAACAGGCTGAAAAGCAGGCTGCTCTGGCGGCTGCAGATACTCAGGCGACCCAGGATCCTGTTCACAGGCTCCAGGAACTGCGCGGGTCAATCAGCCGTGAACTCGCGTCTCTGGCGGAACGGTTTGAAAATGAAATAGCTTCATACCGCAAGGTTGAGACGGCAGTTAAAGAAAAGCAGAAAGAATTGGACACGATGTATCAGGTCGAAACATCCGCCTCAGACCTTGCTGCGCTGATCCAGGCCCAGCAAGCCAGGAAAGAGGAGTTCGAATTTGAACTCCAGCGAAAAAAGGAAGAGTTCGAACAAGACATGCGCGAAACACGTGAACGCTGGAACAGGGAAAAGTCGGAACGGGAGAGGGAAGCCAAGGAACAGGCCGAGGCGATCAAAAAGCAGCGTCAGAGAGAAAAGGAAGAGTACGAGTATTCTTTTGCAAGGGAACAGGAACAACGGAGAAACGCGCTGGAAGACGAGCTGAACTCGCTCGAAAAAGAAATAGAAGAAAAAAGGCGGAATTTCGACCAGGAACTGAGCCGGAAGAAGGCGGAAATCGAATCGAGGGAAGAAGTATTGGCAAAGCAGGAAAGCGAGCTAGCCGAATTGCGAAAGGAAGTCGAGTCATTTCCTGAAAGACTTCAGTCAGAGATACATGCGGCCCGGGAAGCCACCAGTGAACAGCTGACAAGGGATTTTCAGAAGGAAAAGGACCTTTTGGAATCCCGCTTCGAAGGGGAGAAAAATGTGCTATCCAGTAAGATTGAATCTCTCCAAAGCTTGGTTAAAGCCCAGCAAAACCAGATAACAGATCTTTCACGACGGCATGAATCTGCTTACGAGAAGGTTCAGGACATCGCAAACCGTGCAGTTGCCGCAGCTAAGCGTGAGTATGTTTCTGTGCCCGTTCAGTCACAACAGGGAACGGGGCAGCAGGACAAATAAGACTCCTCTCTACGGGCCCGGCGGCAAAAATGCGGATGCCGGTTATTTGCGCACCCTGGTGGTGCCGTCGGGGCCGGTGAGTACCTGGACCCTTTCCCCCGGTGAAAACCATACATCGTTTTCCTGTACAACAGCGATAACCCTGCCGCTGTCGAGCCTCACCAGGATTTCCAGCCCGCCGGCTTCAGTGAGGCGTTCTTCTGCTGCAGCACCAGCGGCAGCACCAGCAAGACCGCCGACGACAGCAGCTATCGTCGAACCCCGTCCGCTACCTATCGTGCTGCCTAGGACCCCTCCTGCAATTCCACCTCCTAATGTCCCCACCCCGGATTTGGTGCCTTCCAGCCGCACCTCTTTCACCTGTTCAACCACCCCCGTTTCGACCGACTGAGCACTGCGGGTCTGCTCAGAGGAATAGACCTGACCGGAGCGGCTCGCTGCGCACCCCGCGATAGACAACAACACCACGCCGAAAGCGATGAATTTTGAAATATCCTTTATTACGTGTATCATGAATCCCTCCTTCTGCAGCACGTGATGAAACACCTTTTAAAGCACCATCCCCGCCTTTTGGGCACTATATTATATCAGAATTCAAAAATTCGATAAGCTCCTGGTTAAAAATTCGGGGATGCTCAACATTTACAAAATGAGCGGAGTCAGCAATAATTTTTAACTGCGCGGAACCGATGCTGCTGCACATGTATTCCGCGGATGAAACCGGAGTTCCCTGATCCAGAGAGCCGACAATCACCAGCGTGGGGACTGAGATAGACGGAAGAACCTCCCTGAAGTCCATGTCCCTTATCCCCTCGCAGCAGGCGCAAAATCCCTCCGGCGGAGTTTTCATTATCATGTCCTTCACAGCCTTCACCCTTTCAGGCATTTGTTTCCTGCCCTTGCCTGTAAACCATCTGTCGATGGTGGCATCGGCCACGGATTTCATGCCTTTGTTCCGCACCTCTTTGATTCTTTCGTCCCAGAGGCGGGGTGGAGGCATGTAAGGAGAAGTGGAACTGAGAACAAGGGAAAAAAGCCGTTCAGGATTCCGTGCTCCCAGAAGTTGGCCTACCATCCCCCCCATCGATAGGCCGCAGAAATGCACCTTTTCGATTCCAAGGAAATCCAGCAGGGCCAAGGCATCGGCTGCGAGCATATTCATTGTATAGGGGCCCGGCGGTACATCGGAGCCCCCGTGCCCTCGGCTGTCGTATGCAAGAACCCTGAATCCGGCATCTGACAGCGCGGCTACCTGGGAATCCCAAGCAGAGAGGCAGGATGCGAGCGAATGCGAAAGCATGACCACCTGTCCGGTACCAGGACCTTCCAGCCGATAATTTAATTTTACTCCATTAGCCATAACCTCGTTCATTCTCTGTCTCCTTAAACTCTGACGCAGGGTTTTTGGGTTCGTTTTATTTCGGGAAGCCCAGATCCTTCTAAGGCCGTATATATATTTGTTTGCCACGAAGGGAGTTCTGCAGGAAAGTCCTCCCGGTGGTGTGCGCCTCTGCTTTCAGTTCTTTCAGCTGCTGCCACGACCATCGCGCGTGCAGTCAAAGCTGCGGCGTGAAAAGAAAACAGTTTGAGTTGTTCTCGGGGCTGATGTGGTCCAGGGTCGGAAAACCATTCAAGTATGGAGTCGACCACTGCAAGTGTACTTTTCAGGGATTCTGCAGTCCGCATTATTCCAGCATTATTCCATAGAATCTCCCTGAGTGCATTGAAAGAAAACGGCGGCCTTGTGTCTCCGGATGTTCCGCGCGGCCTGAACTTTTCTTCAAAAAGCCTTTCCACCGACGCTTCAAAGTCACGTTCCTGGCAGGGAGGGGCGGTATCACCTGCCAGAGCAATACCGCACCGGGTGCCGAACACCACCCCTTCGCTCAAGGCATTACCCCCCAGGCGGTTTGCACCGTGAAGGCCGCCCGTCACTTCTCCAACCGCATAAAGGCCCGGGAGGGCCGTTCGTCCTTCCGAGTCTGTCTTGATCCCTCCCATCGTAAAATGGGCGGCCGGCCTTATCTTGAGAGGCCTTGAACGGAAGCCGAGAATCTCTTCAAACTTCTTTAAAGAAGCCGAAGACAGGGGGAGGTTGGCTGTATCTTTACCCCGGAGGTCCATCAGCACAGAATCGCCCAGACCGTTTCCTTCCCGAATTTCCTTGAATATCGCCCTCGAGAATTTGTCCCGCATTACAAGCGCAATCGACCCGGTTGTAAGCCCGTATTTCTTTTTCAGATCCTCGCCTGATTTGTTGGTTATGAGCCCGGCATCGGCAAATACAGCCGGAAGCAGCATGTGACTGCTACCGCAGTCCGCTCTTATAAGAGGGTAGAACTGCGTGAATTCCATGTCCACAAGTTCCAATCCAGCATTGAGAGCCATGGCGTAGCCTTCACCATATGAGCCGGGGGCGTTGTCGTTGAAACGAAAGAGACCGCCGGCCCCACCTGTGGCAAGAACCACGGAAGATGCCCGAAATGCAATCGTGGACTGTTCAGCCTTTCGAAATCCCGCGGCCCCAAGACAAACACCATCTTGAACGACAATGTCGGTAATTACCACTGAACCCGTGAAATGGACGCCTGCGCTTTCGCACATCCTGAGCAAATGAGATATCACGTTAGGCCCGCCTATAAGGCCTCCGGCCCGGCAGTAAAGACCGTTTTCTCCAATTTCGCCGGGCATCCCCATATGAAGAAGGGGTTTGAGTGCAGCTGTCGATTCCCTGACCAAAATGGCCGCCAACGCTTCATCATTCAACATCCTCCCACCGTCAAGCGTAGATTTAAAGTGATTTTTTTCGATATAGGAATCGGTTGAGCAACGGAAATATCCTCCTGCTAGAACGGTGTTACATGCTTTACCCGGCCGCGCCTTCGATACTACGGCAACTCTCTTTCCGGTATGAGCGGCTCGGGCCGCCACTGTGAGACCTGCGATGCCGGCACCTATGACAAGCACGTCTGTTTGCTGTACTTCATTGCAATTCTTCATCATTTTCCTTGTTTCCGTTGTCCATTTCAGGGCGTTTAGCATTCTGAAGTTAAAATAGCAGAATTTCAGGGGGCAGGAAAGCAGGCTTTCCTCAAAATCTATCTGGAAATTTTCTTTAACGTAATGGGCCATAGATTTTTACTTGACTTCTTATACATTATACATTATACAAGAATCCAAACAAAGAGGATAGCCATGAACAACCGAATCGTGACTACCAACCTGCGTGAGCAAATCTACCAGATTCTCTACGACTTGATCCTGGAGCGGAGTATTCTTCCTGGTGAAAAGATTCTGGAGGAGGATCTGGCGAAAAAAATCGGTGTGAGCCGCACCCCTATCCGCGAATGCCTGTGCCGGCTGGAAAATGAAGGCCTCGTGGAAATCATTCCCCGCCGCGGGGCATTTCTCAAAAAATACTCTCGTAAAAAGGTTCAAGAAATATTCGAAATGCGTGAAGTTCTTGAAGGCCTCGTGGCCCGGCTGGTGGCTTCGGTCAGCAACGATGACACCATTCAGCGGATCAAGAACATCCTTGACCGTGTATATCAGCTGCCTGACCAGGAGGAATATCTGAGTGAATTCACCCGGGCGGGGGTGGAATTTCATGCATTTCTTCTTGAGAGCTGCAACAACGAAATGCTGCAGAACGCCATGGCGGTCATCAACGCGCACCTGAGGATCACGAGGCCATTGACGGTTGTTATCCCGGGCCGGGCACGTCTCACGGTGGAGGAGCATTACCATATCCTGGAAGCGCTCGAGATGCAGGACCCGGAGGTTGCAGAAAAAAGAATGCGGGAGCACGTGGTAAGCGTACGCGAGCATGCCCTGGATTCACTGGATTTCACTGATTGATATTCAACACACTTAATCTGGAATTTTATATCCACCGCCCCTGAATCGGGTATAATCAAGGATATGAATTTTCCTGTTGAAACAAGGAGGAGAAATGACAAAAGGACTGGAAGGGATAAAAGTAGTTGAAGTGGGCGGTGCCTTCGCGATGCCTGCCGCAGGGATGCTTATGGGTAGCTGGGGGGCCGAGGTGGTGCATGTGGAACCGCCGGGGAAAGGTGACAACTGCCGTCATCTGGTGGCTCAGGGAATGGCTGGCTGGGCCAGGCCCCATGATGTAAACTACCTGTGGGAGATGACAGACCGAAACAAAAAGAGCCTGACTTTGAATCTCAAATCCCCCGAAGGCCAGGAAGTACTTCACAAGCTGATAGCTGAGGCGGATGTTTTTTTGAATAACCTAAGGCCGTATGAAATGGATAAGTTTCATCTCACCTACGACGAACTGAAAAAGTTAAACCCTAGGATTATTTATGCCAATCTCACTGGTTATGGATGCGAGGGGCCTGAAAAGAACACCGGAGGATATGACTCGGTGGCCTTTTGGGCGCGCAGCGGCGTGATGGATTTAATGCACGATAAAGACAGCGCCCCTAACATATCGCGCCCTGCATACGGGGATCACGTAACTACGCTTGCTTTTCTCTCCGGAGTTATGGCGGCTCTTTTTATAAGAGAACGTACCGGTACCGGTCAAAAAGTTGAAGTTTCCCTTTATCAATCCGCCGTATGGTCGCTTTCTGCGGACATAACAGGCTGCCTGATATCAGGGCAGGACTCTGTGAGGCCTCAGAGACAAACGATGGGCAATCCCATCCGAAATGTATATCCAACCAAAGACGGCAGATGGATAATGCTGGGAATGACCAATGCCCAACACTATTGGCCGGCGTTTTGCCGGGCTGTTGGACATCCGGAATGGGAGGAGACTTCGAAGTTCGCGACATATGAAGCAAGAGCGGATAATGCTGCCGAACTGGTTGAAAAAATAACCGAAGTTTTTCGATCCCGATCCTATGCCGAATGGATCGAGATATTGGGTAAGGAGCGTCTGGTCTGGTCACCTGTCACCACGCCGCTGGAGGTGACAAAAGACGAACAAGCTCTTGCCAATGAATTTTTTGAAGAAATCGATCACTCCCGCTACGGGAAGATCAAG
The DNA here is from genome assembly GCA_964463515.1 of uncultured Desulfobacteraceae bacterium. Taxonomy (GTDB): domain Bacteria; phylum Desulfobacterota; class DSM-4660; order Desulfatiglandales; family Desulfatiglandaceae; genus CAYXDR01. The sequence continues at coordinate 6,182 of CAYXDR010000179.1, forward strand.
CTCGTAAATAACCCCGTAAAACTCTCCGAAACTGCCGCGCGGACCAGGTGCGAGGCTCCGGAACTCGGGCAACATACTAACGAAATACTTGATGGACTCGGATACAGTAAGGATGAAATCGCGACGCTGAAAAACAAAGGGGCTGTTTCGTGAATGTTTGATATGGAAACTTAATCAGTGCAGCAAGCACTTGCAGATAGAAAACACTTAACGATATTTTAGCAGGAGTCGATTATGGAAAAGCAGGAATTAATTCGCTGCGCCATTCTCCGGGGCGGCACGAGTAAAGGTGTTTTTTTTCACCGCAATGATCTTCCTCGAAATGAGACACTTAGAGACAAGGTGATTCGCCGGGTTTTCGGTGCACCCGATCCGAGAGAAATTGACGGGCTGGGGGGAGCAGATACACTTACAAGCAAGGTGGCCGTGATAGGGCCGCCTACGCGTGAAGATTGTGACGTGGATTACCTTTTCGGTCAGGTAAACCTGGTAGAGCCTATGATTGATTGGAGATCGAATTGCGGAAATATTTCCTC
>CAYXDR010000180.1:0-6697 GCA_964463515.1 uncultured Desulfobacteraceae bacterium
GCGGCCAGTATCTTTTCCTTCAATCCGCCTATAGGAAGAACACGGCCTCTCAAGGTAATTTCGCCTGTCATGGCGACATCCCGGCTCACAGGATGTTGAGTGAGGGCCGAAACCATTGCGGTGGCCAGGGTAATGCCCGCGGAAGGACCATCTTTAGGAATCGCTCCTTCCGGCACATGGACATGGATATCGGTCTTTTCGTAAAAATTGTCCGGTAGTCTTAACTGCCTACCTCTGGACCTAACATAACTCAGAGCCGCTCGTGCAGATTCCTGCATCACATCGCCCAGCTTCCCTGTAAGCACGAGGTTACCTTTTCCGGGCATGACAGTGGCTTCAATCTGTAGAAGTTCACCTCCTACATCCGTCCATGCCAGGCCTGTGGACACTCCGACCGTGTCTTTCTCTTCAGATCGGCCGTAACGGAATTTGGGTACACCCAGATGTTTTCCAATGGATGAACTGCTTACGGGAATTGATGTTTCAGGGCCCTTTTTGGCGACTTCCTTTGCAACCTTTCGGCAGATGGAAGAGATCTCGCGTTCAAGGTTACGCACCCCCGCTTCCCTGGTGTAGTGCCTCACTATGGTTAAGATCGCCCCATCGCTGAAGGAAATGTTCTCAGGCTCAAGCCCGTTTTCATGGACTTGTTTCTTAACCAAAAATTGCTTTGCAATATTCAATTTGTCCAGTTCGGTATACCCCGCCAACCGTATGATTTCCATCCGGTCCTGAAGAGGCAGGGGGATATTGTGAAGGTTGTTCGCGGTGGTTATGAAGAAAACATCAGACAGATCATAATCCAGATCCAGATAATGATCACTGAAAGCATAGTTTTGTTCCGGGTCCAACACCTCGAGAAGAGCGGCTGATGGATCCCCCCTGAAATCCGTGCTCATCTTGTCAACTTCGTCCAGGCAGAAAACCGGATTGCTGGTTTTGGCCTTTTTAAGGTATTGGACTATTTTTCCGGGCAATGCCCCTATATATGTACGCCTGTGTCCTCTTATTTCCGCTTCGTCACGCACTCCGCCCAGCGAAAGACGGACAAAATTTCTGCCGGTAGCCCTAGCTACAGATTTGGCGAGGGACGTCTTACCCACACCCGGAGGTCCCACCAGACACAGTATTGGTCCGCGCAATTTTTTGGTGAGCTTTTGTACTGCTAAATACTCCAGGATTCGCTCTTTGGGTTTTTCGAGGCCGTAGTGATCTTCGTCCAGGATTTTTTCAGCCTCGTCAACATCGAGTTTCGCCTTGGTTTTTTCATACCAGGGGATCGAAAGAATCCAATCGATATAATTCCGGACCACGGTACTTTCTGCGGACATGGGGGACATCATTTTGAGCTTCTTGAATTCCTGTTTCACGCGAGCATGGGCTTCTTTACTGAGCCTTTTGCGTTTAATGCGTTTCTCCAGTTCGTCAAGTTCCGCTTTGAAATCGTCCTTCCCGCCCATTTCCTTCTGAATGGCCCTCATTTGCTCGTTCAGGTAGTAATCCTTCTGGGTCTTCTCCATCTGTTTCTTGACCCGCGCTCTCAACCTGTTTTCAAGCCGCAGAACATCCAGTTCTCCGCTGAGCTTTTCAAAAAGTCTCTCCAGTCGTTTATTCAGATCCTCGGTTTCGAGCAGTATCTGTTTGTCCCCGACTCGAAGAGGCAGGTGGCCGGCTATTGTGTCCGCCAGTCTTTCGGGGTCTTCAATAGAGGTTACCGTGTTGACGATTTCCTGGCTGATTTTGTTGTTAAGTTTTGCATATTCCGTGAAGCCTGCGTTGACGGCACGCATCATGGCTTCGGTTTCCACATCAGCCTGCGCAGCCCTAGGGGATTTCGAGACCTCCACTATCATGAATCCATGACGGTCTATGAAATTTTCAATACGGCCCCTCGACTTTCCCTCTATCAGTGCCTTTACCGTACCATCAGGCAGCTTCAGGAGCTGCAGCACTACGCTGATGGTGCCGTATGTGTATATATCCTTGGGTTTCGGATCGTCCACCTTTGCATCTTTCTGCGTTGCGAGAAACACCTCTTTACGGTGGGCCATGGCGTATTCTAGCGCCCTTATGGAGTTATCCCTGCCCACAAAGAGCGGAACGACCACATTTGGAAAGACAACAACATCTCTCAAAGGCAAAAGTGGGAAGAAAAGCTGTTCTTCGTAAGTAGACTGATTTTCGCCATTCGATTTAAACATATATTCACCCGCAGTTAGCTTGGTTGCCATGTTGTTCATACAGTAGGAGAGGCTCTGTTCCATTTGTAATCACGTCCTCTCCGATAACACATTCCCTGATACCTCTGCTAGAAGGTATATCGTACATTATATCAAGCATGATTGTTTCCAGGATGGCCCTAAGGCCTCTTGCCCCGGACTTCCGGGCCAGGGCCTGCTTGGCAACTTCAATCAGTGCCTGATCCGTAAATTTAAGTTCTACGCCTTCCAGTTCGAAAAGTTTTTTATACTGTTTCACCAGCGCATTCTTAGGTTCTGTTAATATTCGTACAAGAGCTTCCTGACTCAATTCATTCAAGGTGGCGACTATCGGAATACGCCCGATGAATTCAGGGATCAGCCCAAATTTAATCAAATCTTCAGGTTGAACCTGGGAAAGAACTTCTGCTTGATCCACATCGTTTTTACTCTGGATATCGGCTTCGAAACCCATCACTTTTTTCCCGAGCCGGTTTCGAACTATTCGATCCAGTCCATTGAACATGCCCCCGCAGACAAAAAGTATGTTGCTGGTATCCACCTTTACAAAATCCTGCTGGGGATGTTTTCTTCCGCCTTTCGGAGGGATGTTGGCAAGCGTGCCTTCAATTATTTTAAGCAGGGCCTGCTGGACACCTTCCCCGGAGACATCCCTGGTTATGGAAGGGCTGTCGGATTTACGGGCGATTTTATCTATTTCATCGATATAAACAATGCCTTTACATGCCTCGTCTACATCGTAATCGGCCATTTGAACCAGACTCAGAACAATATTTTCCACATCTTCTCCGACATAACCAGCCTCGGTAAGAGTGGTCGCATCGGCAATCGTGAAAGGCACATTCAAAATTTTCGCAAGAGTTTGGGCAAGAAGTGTTTTACCGCAACCAGTGGGCCCGATCAGAAGGATGTTGCTTTTCTGAATTTCCACGCCCTCCATATCCATCTTGGTATGGATACGCTTATAGTGGTTGTGAACAGCCACCGAAAGAATTTTTTTCGGCTTATCCTGTTCAACAACATATTCGTCGAGAATCGATTTGATTTCGGCTGGCTTTGGCAGCCCCGCCTTCTCGGCTTCATCCAAGTCCTGACCGTACTCTTCGGCGATAATCTCGTTACAGAGCTGTATACACTCATCGCAGATATAAACCGAAGGCCCGGCAATAAGCTTTTTGACTTCGTCCTGCCCTTTGCCGCAAAATGAGCAGGTTAAATCATCTATGGAATCCCTTTTTTTGCTCATAAATAATCAGTCTCCTTATCCTGTGGACTCCTTGGGCGGCAATTCCCTTGACGTGATTACCTTGTCAACAACCCCATACTGCTTGGCTTCTTCGGCACTCATGAAGTAGTCTCGTTCGGTGTCCCGCCGAATCTTTTCCATATCCTGGCCGGTGTGCTGCTGCAGAATCTCATTCAGGCGCTCACGGATCTTGAGAATTTCCCTTGCATGTATGTCTATGTCAGTGGCTTGGCCCTGCGCACCTCCCATCGGCTGGTGGATGAGTATCCTGGCGTTGGGAAGCGAGTATCTTTTGCCTTTGGCCCCCGCTGCAAGAAGCAATGCCGCCATGCTGCTGGTCTGGCCCATGCATATGGTGGCCACATCGGGTTTGATGTACTGCATGGTGTCATAAATCGCAAGACCGGCGGTAACAGAACCGCCGGGAGAATTAATATAAAGGTTTATATCTTTGTCGGGATCCTCGGATTCAAGAAAAAGCATCTGGGCAATCATGAGGTTTGCGGTATGATCCGCAACTTGTTCTCCCATGAATATGATCCTGTCTTTCAGCAAACGGGAATAAATGTCATAGGCCCGTTCCCCTCTGCTTGACTGCTCTATAACCATCGGTATAAGCATTGATTCTCAATACCTCCGTTATCTGAACCAGGTCGTCAGCCCTCCACACTGCTGACTTCCACTATATTAGCATTATCAATAAGATACTTCAAAGTCTTTTCTTCAAGCAATTTTTCCTCCAGGTTGTCCATAAGACCATGCTTTTCATAATAATTGCGCAAAGCTCCGGGCGGTTGGGAGGCTGCCGAGGCCATGCCGCTAAAGGCCTCTTCAATTTCTGAGTCCTCGACCTGGAGCTCTTCCTGCCTGGCTATTTGCCCCAGCACAAGCATTTCCTTCACCCGTTTTTCAGACGCAGGCAGAAGTTCTTCTTTGAGCTTATCGTCGGAAATCCCTGCTTTTTCCAGTGTCAAACCGCTTCTGGCAAGGTTCTGCTTGACGCTTCCCATTGCAAAATCCAATTCAGAATTCACGATAACCCGGGGCAGGTCAATTTCCACTGATGAAGAAATTTTTTCAAGCAGCTGTTGTTTTGTTTCCTTGTCGATCCTTCTTTCCATTTCAATGATCATCGATTCCTTCAGCTTGTTTTTCAGGTCTTCCAAGTCAGTGAAATCTCCGCCCAATCCACGGGCAAATTCATCGTCCAGGGAAGGCAGCTCAAGCGTATTGATATCCGAAACCGATACATGGAATCGTATATGCCTACCCGCCAGCTTAGAATGATGATATGTATCTTCAAAGTCAACTTCGATATCTTTTTCAGCCCCTTTTTCCATCCCCAGTAATGACTCCTCAAAGGACGGATGGAAATCCCCGCTTCCCACGTGAAGCATAAAATTATCTGCAGACATGCCTTCCAGCAGTTCATCGCCTTCAAATGCCTCGTAAGCAAGCACGACGTAATCGTCCTGCTGTATTGTCAAGCGATCCTCCACAGGCTTCAATTTTCCGTGCGACTGGGCAATTGTATCCAACCTGGCCTGAACCTGCTCATCGGTAACTTCCACTTTTTCCTTCTCAACAGTTATCCCCTTATAATCCTTTACTTCGAACTCGGGGCGCACTTCTATGGAAGCAGAGTAAACAAACGGTTCTCCCTTGCTCGCAGTGCCTTTTTCGATTTCAGGATAACTGAGAGGGATCACATTTAATTCGCTGAAGGCTAAAGGAAGAGTGTTGGCGACAAAATCCCGGGAAACATCCTCGCGGATCTGCGGGCCGAAGCGTGTTTCCAGCAAGCTTCTGGGTGCTTTGCCGGGGCGAAACCCGGGAACTTTGACATGCCGTGACAGTGAATGATAGGCTTCATCCAGTTTTTCGGCCACTTCGGCTTCGTCTATTTCGACAACGATTTTTTTCATGGTGGAGGTGATTTCTTCAACAGTAGTTTTCATCTTTCTCCTCGTCCGCGGTCGAGAAATTTAACGCCGCTGATAAGGGCTGATGCCCTTGGCATTGAATTAAAAGGTAAGAACTTTCCGGTGGAGGTCAAGCTATTACCGGTCGACAATTGCCGAAAGAACTTACTCGAACGCTAAACAAGCTGTCAACAACTTGTTTTCAGCCGCGGACCTCGAAAAAATTTATCTATGCCTCTTCTCCTATCCTTGATTATCGGCCATGATCCGGACGACTTGAGAGAATTATCGAAAGCCCTTCAAATCTGAGGCTGACAAAAGGTTTGAGACTATGATAAGTATTTGTAGTTGTTTTTTCGGAAAAATTTTTGAGCAAAAAAATGGAATTTTTCTTTACAGCCAAGTAGTGATGGCCTCGTAAAAAGTCAAAATAACGATGTTTTTCGGGGTCGGGGTCGCTATCGGGATCGGTATCGGCCGTTGATCGGCAGTCTTTTCGACCCCGATACCGATTCCGACCCCGACGCCGATAAGCCGGGGATGGTACTTTTTACGATACCATCAAGTAGTGCCCATCCCGAAATACCGGATGGCACAGCCTAAGGAAGAAACGTTCCCAGGTTGACGTTACAAGGTTGAGCTTTCTATGGGGAATACCGGTGTGAACGAAATTGAAAAAAGAAGAGTGATGACTCCTGAAAGGGTATGGACGCTGTCAAACATCCTGAGCATTTTGAGGGGGGCAATGGGTTTTCCGATCGCCCTATTACTCAGCCGGGAACAAATGATTTCCGCGACCATATTGATTTTTTTGGCAATTATTTCAGATGCACTAGATGGAATGATAGCCCGAAGGACCAATCAGGTTACCAACCTCGGAAAAGCCCTTGACCCAATTGCAGATAAAATGTGTATTCTCACCGTGATGCTCTTCCTTATCATCGAAGGGAGAATCCCCATCCAGTTTTTGCTTTTTATTGGGGTCAGGGATCTCGCGATTGCGATAATGTCAGTATACCTGATGAATGTTAAAGGAATGGTTGTTGGATCAGTTTTTTCAGGTAAAGTTTCAATTGTGTTTATCACAGCTGCAATGTTGAGTTTTATTTATAATTTAACTTCGATTCAAACACCTCTTATTTATGCAACATACATAGCTTTGATAATATCTTTTATGCAGTATTTGGTTATATTTTTAAAAAACTTCGGTACAAGAAACACCTGATGTCATCCGTAAAATACCGGAAGGACATTATTTTGTCATTATTGATCAACTCGTAAAAAGTACAATCTCCGCTTTATCGGCGTCG
>CAYXDR010000181.1:0-6682 GCA_964463515.1 uncultured Desulfobacteraceae bacterium
GGGAATCGTTTATAGGGGTAGCATAATGGCATCCGACACCGCACAAGAAAGAAACGAACCGGCGTCACCAAAGCGGAAGCAGGACGCTCGGAAAAAAGGTCAGGTCGCTTCCAGCAGGGAGATACCGTCCGCAGCGGTGCTTCTGGCAGGCCTCGGAGCGCTTGTCGCGGCCGGGGGCTGGATGGGATCGCGCCTGGTGGCCGTGATGGAGCACCACATGTCCAGGATGGGGGAGGTTTCCGCAACACCGGTGGAAATCCACGGTCTTCTTGGAGGAGCGATGGCCGAGGTGGCGGTGACCGTCGTGCCGGTGGCCCTGGCCGTGTTGATCGCGGGTGTGGCCGCCAACGTGTTCCAGTTCGGTTTGCTTTTCAAGGAAGAATGGCTCGTCCCGAAATTCGATAAAATCAACCCGGTTAAAGGCTTCAAGAGGTTGTTTTCCTTGAATTCCTTGATGGAGCTGTTCAAATGCCTCTTTAAGGTGGCAGTGGTGGGCGGGACAGCTTACCTGGTGATGTCCGGGAAGCTTGACGGGATTTCGGCGATGGCCCAGATGCCGCCCGGGGAAATGATCGCCTTGCTGCGGCGGATATCGTTCGAAATAGGCTTTTATACCGCGCTGGTTTTGATCTGCATCGCTGCGGCGGATTTCGCTTATCAGAAGTGGCAGCATGAAAAATCGTTGAGGATGAGCAAGGAAGAAGTCAAGGAGGAGCACAAACAGAGGGAGGGGGATCCGAAGGTAAAGTCAAGGATTAGAAAAATACAGATGGAGATGTCCCGAAAACGGATGATAGAAGATGTGGCCGGCGCCGATGTGGTGATCGTAAACCCTACTTCCCTGGCCATCGCTTTGAGTTACAGCGGAAAATCCATGGCTGCGCCTAAAGTTGTCGCCAAGGGGGCCGGCTTTATCGCGGAGAAAATAAGGAAACGCGCTCACGCCGAGGGCGTGCCGATTGTCGAAAACAAACCCCTGGCGCAGGCCCTGTTCAAGGCAGCGGAGGTGGGGGACCTTATCCCGGTGGAACTGTACCAGGCCGTGGCCGAGGTGCTCGCTTATGTATACCGCCTGCACGGCAAAACCTTCTGATACCGGCATGAAAAGTGCATCTACTAGTTTCCATCCGGGAATGAGGGATGGAAAACTGCCAGCAGATTGATTGGAAGGAAGAATATGTCAACGGCGGGACAACAAGTACAGCCTGGAGTTTTTGCGGGCCTCCTCCGAAACGGCGATTTTGTGATGCCGGTTTTGGTTGTGGCTATTTTGATTTTAATGATCCTGCCGCTTCCCCCGATGATGTTGGATGTTCTTCTTTCCTTCAACATAACCTTCGCCCTTACTGTGCTGCTTGTCTCCCTTTACATAGTGCGTCCCCTGGATCTTTCCACTTTTCCGTCTATACTTCTTCTTTCCACCCTTTTCAGGTTGTCGTTGAACGTAGCCTCGACCAGGATGATACTTCTTCGCGGAGATCAAGGCGCGGGGGCCGCGGGCAATGTCATCAAGGCCTTTGGCGGGTTCGTCGTAGAGGGCAACTATGTGGTCGGCGCGATTGTCTTTTTGATACTGGTTATCGTCAACCTGGTGGTCATAACCAAGGGATCCGGGCGCATCGCGGAGGTAGCCGCGAGGTTTACACTGGACGCGATGCCGGGAAAGCAGATGAGCATAGACGCCGACCTGAACGCAGGTTTGATCGACGATGAGGAGGCCAAGGAAAGGCGCGCTCTTATAGGCAGGGAGGCGGATTTTTACGGTGCGATGGACGGTGCCGGAAAATTCGTGAAAGGAGATGCGATAGCCGGGTTGATCATTACGATAATAAACATCGTCGGAGGCCTTGCTATAGGTGTAGTTCAGAAAGGGATGAATTTTTCCGATGCGGCCAGGACTTATACCCTGCTGACGGTGGGAGACGGTTTGGTCTCGCAGATACCGGCATTGATCGTGGCGACGGCGGCCGGCATCGTCGTGAGTTCGGCCGGGTCCGACTCGAACCTGGGCAAAGGCATCTCTTCCCAGATAATGGTCCATCCCAGGGCCATCGGGATTGCTTCCGGGATCCTGTTCAGTTTCGGAATGATTCCCGGCCTGCCCACTATTCCGTTCCTTTTTCTCTCGGGGCTTGCGGCCGTTACAGCCTACACCGCCGGCAAGAGAAAGCCGCTTGAAAGCACAAAAGAATCCGGTTTGCCTGCAGGCGCAGCAAAACCAGGTGCAGACGATCAGGCGGCCGTAATACCCCCCGTGGATCTGCTTTCAATAGAAGTGGGATACGGCTTGATTCCGTTCGTGGATGTCGAACAAAACGGGGAACTGCTGGATCGGATAAAGGCGGTGAGAAAGCAGATTGCCGGAGAAATAGGGATAGTGATCCCGCCGGTCCATATCCAGGACAATATGCAGATGAAACCGGCCGAGTATGCAGTCATTCTCAAAGGCAACGAGGTGGCCCGGGGCGAGTTAATGCTGAATCATCTGCTTGCCATGAACCCGGGCGGTTCGGCCCAGGGCCTGGAAGGTATTTCCACCAAGGAGCCTACTTACGGCCTTCCCGCGTTGTGGATCAAGGAACAGGCCAAGGAAAAAGCCGTGGCCAAAGGCTATACGGTCGTCGACATTCCGACGGTCTTGATCACGCACTTATCCGAGATCATCAGGCGGCACAGCCACGAGCTCCTTGGGCGCCAGGAAGTGCAGCAGATGGTGGAAAATCTCAAGGAGTCGTATCCGAAGGTGGTCGAGGAGCTTATTCCCGGCCTCCTCTCCATCGGAGGGCTCGGCAGGGTGCTGCAGAACCTTCTCAGGGAGCAGATTCCCGTCAGGGATCTTTTGACGATCATGGAAACCCTGGCTGATTGGGCTTCAGTAACCAAGGACCCGGATGTTTTGACCGAGTATGTGCGCCATGCCCTCTCGAGGACGATCACGAGAATGCATGTTTTGCAGGATGGAAAAATGAGAGTTCTGACGCTGGATCCGGAACTGGAAAAACTGTTGTTGAATTCACTCCAGCCGGCAGACCACGGCCCAGGTAATCTGACCGTTTCACCCAGGGTAGTGGACAAAATGATACAGGAAATCGCCGGGTATGGCGAGAATTTTGCAAAGTTGAATTGTCAGCCGGTCGTTTTGTGTCCGGTGCAGGTTCGTTCTCAACTGAAGAACCTTATTGATCGGTTCATCCCGAATATAGCGGTTTTGTCTTACGGGGACATTGTCCAGAGCACAAGGATAGAGTCACTGGGTATGGTGAAGGGAAATGCGGATCAAAAGATTTGAAGCACCCACAATGGGAGAGGCCCTCAACATGGTGAAACGGGAATTCGGGCCCGAAGCGGTTATCCTTTCGGCCAAGACCGGCAGCTCCGGGGGCGGGGTGCTCGGGGTTCTTCGGAAACCGACCGCAGTGGTTACGGCGGCTGTGGATTCTGAAGCGGCTTCAATCCAGCCCATCGAAAAAAAGCCTGAAGCGCCGGTCTCACCCCCACCCGTGTCCCGGAAAAAAGGCAAAAACATGGATGAGGCCCGGCGCAGGCACACCCCCGATGCCGGAAGTACTTCGGGTTTGTCCACCCAGCTTCGCTTGTTTGAAAACCTGCTGGCCCAGGGAGTCGATAAAGCGGTCGCGGAAAAAGTATGCGGGGATATGCTGGAGGAAGGATTTGCTCCCGGACCGGATGGGCGCAGCCGCCAGCAGCGGATGCTCGCCGCGGCGATTGACAGGCTGGGAATTCGTTTCTGCAGGATGGTTTCTGCGGCCGAAGGCCCCAGGGTTGCGGCCGTGATCGGGCCTTGGGGTTGCGGGAAAACGACGGTGGCCGCTAAGATGGCAGCCAGGCACTGCCTGGATATGGGGGAAAAAGTCGCCCTGGTTTCGATGGACAACCAGAAAATAGCGGGGCAGGAAGAGCTTACAGGATATGCAGGCATCCTCGATATACCGTTTCGGTTTGTTTCAGATGTAAAGAGGCTTTCGAGTGTTATAAAGGAATTCAAGGATTTTGACCTGGTGCTGGTGGATGCGCCTGGATTCAGCCTGGGGCCGGAAGAAAAAGGATCCCGGCTGTCCGACGTTGAAACCCTGGCTTCTTATGCGGACCTGTATTTAGTCCTCGATTCCACCATGAAGGACTGCGACCTGATGGCCGCGGCGCAAGGGCCGGCCGCCCATAAGGTCAAGGGTGTGGTTTTCACCAAAATCGATCAGACGGCCGGCTACGGCAATATTTTGACGTTCCTGGTTTATAGCGAGATTCCAGCAGCTTACTGGTCCTACGGCCGGCGGGTACCCATGGACTTTTCAGAAGCATCCTCGGATACTCTTTCAAGCCTATTGACCGGTCATGGGGTGGATTCGGGGAAACTTGGGGATATGAAGTCTGAGAACGTGAATCCGGGTCCAGTCGAGGCCCCTGCACGACAAGAAACGCCTCCAAAATCCAGGAATCAGGGTTATGTCGGGAATCGAAGCTCGGGTGTTTTTCACAGGCAGGACTGCGTGTTCGTCAAGCGGATAAACGGGAAAAACAGCTTGATATTCACCCGGCCGGCCGACGCGCTGGCCATGGGTTTCAGTCCGTGTGGAATTTGCTGCCCGGATATGGGCCGGGAAGATGATCATCTGCACCAAGCCCCTGCTGAAAAGCACTACAGGCTGATGAAGGGATAGATTTCAGGAGAAGGGTAAATGAGCATGAAAAACGAAAAGGGAAAGATCGTGAGCCTGAACCGGAAGAGAACCGGCGGGCTGGAAAAACGGTCTTCCCCGGCCGGGCCCAGGGTGATAGCGGTTACAGGCGGAAAAGGCGGCGTCGGCAAAACCGGAATAGTTGCCAATATCGGATACGCGCTCGGCAGGCTGGACAAAAAAGTCATTATTTTCGATGCGGACCTCGGACTCGGCAATATAGACCTTTTGCTTGGAATAGCGCCCAGATTCAACATAGGCCATTTCCTTGAGGGATCGAAGAGCCTGGATGAAATTATCGTGAGGGTGTCTTCTAGCATGACCATAGTGCCTGCTTCCTCGGGCCTCGAAGCGCTTACCAGGTTGACGGTTTCCCAGCAGAAAAGAATCTTCAGCGACCTGCAAAAGGCTATGGCCGGTAACGACTATATCCTGCTTGACACCGCGGCGGGTCTGTCGAGCAATGTTATGCAGTTCAACATGTTTGCAGACGAGATTCTCGTGGTCGTTTCCCCGGAACCGGCATCGATGACGGATGCCTATGCGTTGATGAAAGTGCTGTCGATGAACTACGGGGCGGCAAAGTTCCACCTTCTGGTCAATATGGCCAGGCACAATGAAGAGGCTGACGAAGCCTTCAGGCAGTTGAAGCTGGTGACGGACAGGTTCCTGGATGTCGATCTCCACTACCTGGGTTTCGTTCCCTTTGACGGGCAGGTGAACAAATGCGTCAAAAAGCAGAGGCTGTTGTGCGAGATCTGTCCGGATAGTCCGGCAGCCGTGTCCATTGCCAGGATAGCCCGGAAGGTGAACCAATTCCGGGGGCCGAGAAAAGGCGGGTTTTTTTTGGACGGCTTTACGGATTAGATCTATCGGGTGAGATGGAAATTTTTATAACAGGTTATGAGGGTGGTGTTCATGGGGCTTGTTGAAAACAGCCATAGAGCAGTTCAATCGGATGCGCAGCTTTCCCGAAACAGGCTTATCGAAGAACATCTGGGCTATGTAAAGAGGATTGTTGAGCGCATGGCCGCATGCCTTCCGCCCAGTGTTGATACCGAGGATTTGATCAACGCCGGAATATTGGGGCTTCTGGATGCGGCCGACCGATACGATCCGGACAGGGATATCAAGTTCACGACATATGCGGTTTTCAGAATAAAAGGATCTGTGCTCAGTGAACTACGCTCAAGGGATTTCCTTTCAAGGTCGGCCCGCAGAAAAGTCCGGGAGTTTCACGAGGCTGGTGTACAACTCACAAACCGCCTTGGACGCGAACCCGAAGATGAAGAGCTGGCCTGTGAAATGGGGCTGGACATGGAAGAGCTTTACCGTGTGAAGGTGGCTGCCCATGTGAGTTTCATCAGCTGGGAGGAAATTGTTGCTGCGGACATGTCCATAGAGCCAGGGATGAATGACAGGGCCTTCAAGGATATGTTCGGTGTGGCAGGTGTCAGGGAGCTTGAAGAAGCCCTGGCCGAAGCCATAGAGGAACTTTCAAAAAGGGAGAAGACCTTGGTTTCTTTGTATTACTGGGATGAATTGACGATGAAGGAGATCGGCGAGGTACTGGACGTAACCGAATCGAGGGTATCCCAGCTTCATTCACAGGTGATCGGAAAGCTTCGCAGCAAGCTTTCAAAGGCGGGTTTGTTCGACCCGGGCCGGGGTTGAACCGGTCTTTCTCCCTGAAACCGAGAAAGGAGGGCTGGCATGGTCGACCGAATGACATTTGAAAGAATAATTCCGCCGGTTTCTTCTTCGGTCAGGATCAAGAAGGCGTCTCCGGACCGAGGCCGTAAAGAGAAGCAGGAGCCGGATCAACAGGGCGGCAAAAGGCCTAAAGGCCAAGTGGAAGAAAACGGGGCCAAAAATGGCGGGAAGGATTCGGAGGGCTCCACTATAGACATATGTGTTTGAAAAAACGGGAATGTTTTTATAGGCGAAGGTTTTTTGATCAACTCGTAAAAAGTACAATCTCCGCT
>CAYXDR010000182.1:0-6643 GCA_964463515.1 uncultured Desulfobacteraceae bacterium
ATAGCGACCCCGACCCCGAGAGATATCGTTATTTTGACTTTTTACGAGTTCATCATGTTTTGCAGGCAGGCTGTAAATATTTATATTGTTCAAATGAGGTTATTATGAAGCATCCGATTTTGGGGATGGTTGTTTGGTGCGTTTTAAGTGCTGTTCCCGCAGCAGGGCAGCCGGAGGGGCCGGCCCCTGCGAAAGTGATGACAGCCCAGGTGCGGGTGGAGATGGTGGCCGAGAACGCGCCCGTGACCGGAACCCTTCATTACGACACCGTTGGCAAGCTTTCTCCCGAGGTTTCAGGCCTGGTGCAGTCCATCGCCTTCGACGAAGGCGACATGGTCAAGCGCGGGGATATGATGGTGCGGCTCTACACCGATTTTATCAACAAAGACATAGAACTGGTCCGTATAAGGATACGGCAGGTGGATGTGAAGATAGAAAATGTCGAGAAAGACCTGGAACGTACGAGAAAGCTTTACAAGGAATCCTCCGCAACTGAAAAGGCATATGATGATCTTCGATTCGGCCTTCGAGAGCTCAGTGCAGAGAAGGAGGCACTGGCGAAAGAGCTTGACATCGCACAGCTCAAGAAAGCAAAAAGCATGGTTTCGGCTCCGTTTGACGGCATCGTTCTTGAAAAGAACGTTGGGGTTGGCGACTGGCTTGCTCCCGGTGTTGTATTTTGCAGGCTGGGGGCGCTGGACGACTTATGCATAAAGGTTCCGGTTTCAGAAGAACTGGTCAAATTCCTGCCCAAAGGCCAAACCCTGGATGTGGACCTGGTGGCACTGGAAAAATCCATTCGCGGGGTTGTAACAGGCGTTCTGCCTGTGGCTGACCTGAGAACGAAGAATGTCACCATAAAGATCAAGGTCCCGAGATTCGACGGGGCTGTCGAGAACATGTCCGCGGTGGTCAAAATTCCCACGAGGGAGCCGAGAAAATTTCCCCTTGTCCCCAGGGCTTCGGTCGTTAATCTTCAGGGAAAGCAGATGGTGTTTACGGTAAAGAACGGCAAATCCACCCCGATTCCTGTGCGGGTGGCAGCCTATAAAGGCGCGTTTGCGGCTGTGGAAGGGCCGGGGGTGGCAGACGGCATGACGGTGATAGTCGATGGGGCGGAGCGGCTGAGGCCCGGCCAACCTGTAGAAGTCATCAAGAGAAAAGAGGGGTAGGTTTTTCCATGGATTTCCTCAAGTACGCGATTTCCAAACCTGTCACCGTTGCCGTGGGGGCGATTCTGCTCCTGCTTTTTGGAATGATAGGGTTGATAAGGCTGCCCGTACAGCTCGCGCCTGATACCGAATTGCCCCAGATAGAAGTTTACACCATGTGGCCCGGGGCCACTCCGAGCGAAATCGAAAGCGAAATAGTCGAAAAGCAGGAGGACAAGTTAAAGAGCCTTAGAAATCTCCAGAAAATGGAGAGCTCCTCTTATAACGATTTGGCCAGGATAACGCTGACTTTCGGCCTCGAAACCGATATCAACACGGCTGTTGTCAGGGTTTCGAATAAGCTCGACGAGGTATGGGACTACCCGGATAACGTCAAAAATCCCATTATCAACACCGCGGGGGCCAACGCTAAACCCATGATCATTCTCCAGATCAAGATGCGTGAGGGTGACCCCGCGGAAGTCATGAAATACCAGACCTATTTCGAGAATGAAATCCGCCAGTATATTGAAAGAATAGAAGGGGTGGCATCTCTTCTCGTTTTCGGAGGAACCGAGGATCAGCTCGAAATCATCCTGCACCCGGAAAAAATGGCTCGTTTCGGAGTGACGATCAACGACGTGATTTCCAGGGTCGTTGCGGCCAACCAGGATACAGCGGCCGGCCTTCTCGGCGTGGACCGAAAGAATTACCGGATAAGAACATCGGCGAAGTTCCAGGACCCTGCAGACCCCCTCGATGTTGTCGTGTATGAAGACGGAGCCAGGAGAATTCTCCTTAGGGATATCGCCGATACACGGATCGGCTATGCCTCCCAGTTCGTAAGCATAATGGATGCAGGCGCCGAGTCCATAGTGATAATCATCAGGCGGGAGAGCGGTGCGAATGTGCTCGATGTGGTGAAACGTGTCCGTGCCGAAGTCGAGCGCCTAAACCGGGATGTGCTTCCGGAAAAGAACCTGATGATCAAATGGTCTCATGACGAGTCCCCCTATATCCTCAAGGCCATTGACATTGTCAAGAACAATGTTCTTATCGGAAGCGTGCTGGCCGTGGCCGTGCTTCTCCTGTTTTTGAGGAGCCTTCGCTCCACGCTGGTCACGGCGGTTGCTATCCCGGTTTCGGCAATGGGGGCCTTTATTTTCCTGTGGCTCCTCAACCGGAATCTTAATGTCGTAAGCCTTGCCGGTATTTCGTTCGCAGTCGGGATGCTTGTGGACAATTCCATAGTGGTCCTTGAAAACATCGATCGTCATAGGAATATGGGAAAAAACATCGCCCGTGCCGCCTACGATGGAGCGAAAGAAGTCTACGGGGCAGTGGTGGCATCCACCTTGACTACGGTGGCCGTGTTTCTGCCGGTTATCTTCATGCGGGAGGAAGCCGGACAGCTTTTCAAGGATATCGCTATAGCCGTTACCTCCTCCATATTTCTGAGTCTCCTGGTGTCTGTGACTTTGATTCCTTCTGGAATGAACTTTCTGTACGCAAAATCGAGCAGTAAAAAAACTACAAAAAAAGGCTTGATAGATTCAATTGGATCATTTTTTATAAAAATTATAATGATCATTTCAGGGTTGTTCCAAAAAAACGCCCTGACGCGGCTCGTTTGCATCCTGGGTTTCACTGCCTTTTCGATTTTTACTGCATGGTACCTTATGCCCAAGGCGGAATATCTGCCCCAGGGAAATCAAAACATAATCATGAACGTCCTGGTGCCACCGCCGGGCTATTCCGCCGAAAAGCGGACGGAAATCGGCCGCTACATATACAAGCAGGTCGAACCCTATATCGAAGAAGACGGAAGGGACGGAATACCCCAGCTTGAGAATGTGTTTTATGTGTCCTCCGACATGTTTTCATTCGTGGGTATGACTTGTGTCGAGGAGCATGAAACGGACGCGAGGAAACTGATCCCTCTAATGAACAAAGTCATAAGGTCAATTCCGGATATGCTGGGAGTCAGCATACAGCCCGGGATTTTCGAATCCCAGATCGGCAGAGGCCGGACGGTGGAGGTCAATGTATCCGGAGAAGACCTGGATGCCATCGTCCAGAGTGCGGGAACGCTTTTCGGTGCGCTCAGCCAGGCGATACCCGAGGCCCAGATCCGGCCTGTCCCTTCCCTGGAACTGGCATATCCCGAGTGCAACATCGTCCCGGACAAACGAAAACTGGCCGCCAGCGGTTTGAACGAAACAGGGCTGGGCGTGTATGTGGATGCATTGATGAACGGCCGAACCATAGGTGAATACCGCCCGGACGGCGGATATCAAATCGATCTGGTGGCAAGGGGGAACGAAAAGGAATTCAGGACCCCGGAGGACATCCTCAATTGTTCGATCGTCAACAATTTCGGTGAACTTGTTAGAATAGGAGACGTGGCCCGCATAGAATACAGCATGGGTATGACCCAGATCGACAGGCTCGAAAAAAGACGAAACGTGCGCCTGGAAGTGAGCCCCCCGGATGATTTGCCCCTGCAGGCTGCAATGGAGTTGATCGACGGGGTCGTCGGAGGCATGAAGAAAGAAGGAAGGTTGAAAGATGTAATCGTGGGCGTGGGCGGAAGCGCAGATAAACTCGTTCAGGCGCGCATGGCGCTGCAGTGGAACTTTCTTCTGGCCTTGATCATTGTTTACCTGCTTATGTCGTCGTTGTTCGAAAATTTCCTTTATCCGTTCATTATCATGTTTTCGGTGCCACTGGCTGCTGCCGGCGGTTTCATCGGTTTGTGGCTGGCAAACCGCCTGATCGCCCCTCAACCGCTGGATGTTTTGACCATGCTTGGCTTCGTGATTCTTATCGGAACGGTGGTTAACAATGCGATCCTCATTGTCCATCAGTCCTTGAACAATGTTCGTTACGAAGGTATGGAAGGCATGCGGGCAATCAGGGAGTCGGTGAAGACCAGGATCCGGCCCATTTTCATGAGTGCATCCACAAGCCTTTTCGCTCTGATTCCACTGGTGCTTTCCACCGGTTCGGGCAGTGAGATGTACCGGGGTATTGGCTCGGTCCTGCTGGGAGGCTTGCTGCTTTCCTCTGTGTTCACACTGTTTGTGATACCGGCGTTGCTTGCTTTTTTCATCGGTTTCGAAACAAGGAAAAAAAAGGCATGAAGAGAAGAAGGCCCTGGACAAGATCAGGGAAAAGGGGTGAGTGTTGACATCCAGGCTGCATTGAATGCTGCCGGGGAGGGGATCAAGAAAATTTGAGGGTACCAGGAAGAGTTTTTCAGTTGTCATTCAGATGGCATGCAGAAAATCTGCCAGGTGCGATTTTTTTCAGTTCAGGCATCTCGGAGCGGCAGCGGTCGAAAACCCTGGGGCACCTCGGATGGAACGGGCAGCCTGCTGGAAGATTTATGGGTGTAGGTACTTCCCCTTTAATCCCAAAACCGTCGATGAATTCAAGGCTGTCCAGAGAAGGAATCGCGGAGAACAGGATTTGAGTATAGGGATGGTTGGGTGAGGAGAATATGTCCTCGGTGGATGCTGTCTCTACGATGTAGCCTAGATACATCACCGCTACCCGGCTGCTGATGTGTTTGATCACCGACAGATCATGGGACACGAACAGGTAGGTCAAGTCCAACTCTTCCTGCAGCTCCATCATCAAGTTCAGGATCTGCGCCTGGATCGATACATCCAACGCCGAAATGGGCTCGTCCGCTATAACCAGCTCCGGATCGGAGGCCAGTGCCCTCGCGATTCCAATCCGCTGTCTCTGTCCACCCGAGAACTGGTGCGGGTATCTCAAAGCGTAGGCCGGATCCATTCCCACTTTTTCGAGGAGTTCCATCACCCGCTGCTTTTTTTCCGAGCCTCTGGCGATCTGGTGTACCTCCATAGGCTGGCCGATTATATGCAATACCTTTTTTCGCGGATTCAGTGAAAAGAATGGATCCTGGAACACCATCTGAATTTTTTTCTGAAACGGCTTTCTTTCTCGGCCCTTGAGGCCGCCTATGTCTTTGGATCCATACCAGATCCTGCCGGACGTCGGCGGGTGGAGCCCTATGATTGTCTTGGCGAGTGTCGATTTCCCGCAACCGCTTTCCCCTACGAGCCCCAGCGTTTCTCCTTTTCGGATTCCGATGCTGACGCCGTTGAGAGCATGTACGGTCTGACTGATCAGCTGTATTTTTCGATCTTTCAGCACAAGTTTGTCGAAGAAGCTCTTTTGCAGCGGAAAATGCTTCGTGACCTTTTCAACCTTCAACAGGAGATCGTTAGACGAATTCAAAATCAACTCCTCCCCATCGCACAGGCGGCGAAATGGCCGGGCTCGAATTCCACCAGCGTCATGTCTTTCCCGCAGCCGGGTGTTGCCACCTTGCACCGGGGCCGGAAGGGGCAGCCGGGAGGAAGATCCATCAGGTTCGGCATCATCCCTGGAATCTGCTCCAGTCTCTTCCTGCGTTGCTGCCGGCCAGGAATGGAGCGGATGAGCCCGCATGTATACGGGTGGAGCGGATTTCTGATTACCGCCTCTTTAGG
Organism: uncultured Desulfobacteraceae bacterium; assembly: GCA_964463515.1. GTDB lineage: Bacteria > Desulfobacterota > DSM-4660 > Desulfatiglandales > Desulfatiglandaceae > CAYXDR01. The sequence continues at coordinate 5,675 of CAYXDR010000182.1, forward strand.
CCCGCTTTCGACGATATGACCCGCGTACATCACGCATATGGAATCGCAGAACTGGCCCACAAGAGCTATGTCGTGGGTTATGAGGATCATGGCGGTTTCATGCTCGTGCACCAGTGCCCGCATGAGTGTCAGCACCTGGGCCTGTATGGTAACATCCAGGGCCGTGGATGGTTCGTCGGCGATCAGCAGGGAGGGATTGGAGGCCATTGCAATAGAAATCACAACCCTTTGGCGCATTCCCCCCGAAAACTGGTGTGGATAATCATCGAGCCTTTCCCGGGGGCTGGCGATGCCCACGGCCGCAAGCAGTTCCACCGCCCGTTCTTCGGCCTGGTGGCGGGGTATTCTATTGTGAATACGAAGTGCTTCGATAATCTGGTAGCCTATCGTGAAAACGGGATCCAGGCTGGTTTGGGGATCCTGGAACACCATTGATATTCGGTTTCCCCGGATATTTTCCAGCTCCTGTTCGCTTTTATTGCGAAGCTCTTCGCCCTCGAACAGGATTTCTCCCTCCACGACCCTGCCGGGTTCGTCTATCAGGCCCAGTATGGAAAAACCCGTAATGGACTTTCCTGCTCCCGATTCTCCGACCAAACCGAGAATTTCACCCTTTTGGAGGGAAAAACTAACATCGTCCACGGCTTTAACTATGCCTTTGCGGGTGAAAAAATAGGTTTTCAGCCCGGAAACCTCTAGTACCGTACGATTTAGAGTGTCGTTCGCGTTCATCGTTTCAACCTCGGGTTCAGCACGTCCCTGAGCCTGTCCCCCAGCTGATTGATTCCGAGGACGATCAACATCAGGCCGACACCCGGATACACCGTGATCCACCAGTAGCCGCTGAAAAGAACCTGGTATCCTTCATTGATCAGGGAACCCAGGCTGGGCTGTGTGATCGGCACGCCCAAGCCCAAAAAGCTGAGGGTCGATTCCAGAATAATGGCATGGGCGATCCGGACGGTGCCG
>CAYXDR010000183.1:0-6629 GCA_964463515.1 uncultured Desulfobacteraceae bacterium
ACTCTGCATCCGGACCGGACTTGAGGCTCTGTATAGGTATAATGGGGACGTTCCACTGTGTTGCCAGGCTTGAAAGAGAAGGGTTTACAAACTGGTCGCCGGCAACTATGAGATCCACCGCGCCGCTCATAATCGGTACTTCCTGAGATGCATGATTGGTGAGCAAAGGCACCGCCGTTCCGCCTGGCACCGGCTCGGAGGCTACGGCATATACCCCCACGCCACCTTTTGCACAGGCTGCAGCTATTTTGGCCTTGAGGGCTGCACTGAATTCACCGTACATCACCAGGTTAGGCTTTTCAGGGTCGAGCGCACCAATGTCGGTCGACAAAACTTCAGGTCTGGATTCGCCAAAAAGGCTCTTTTTTGCTTCACCCTTAAGGGCCAAGGCCACATAGCCCAGCAGCGCACACTTAAACGTCCAAAGCAGAGTCTCTTCCACGCCGGTCACGCCGCCTTCCAATTTTTGTGAAGCCTTTATCACATCACGCATGACTCCTTCGGGAACAACCCCTGCGGATTTCCAAGTCTCGAGAACCGATGCAGGTATTGCTCCGACACTGGAAGCATCGAACCCGCTAAAAAGCGCAGTCACAGCCTTCTCGGAATCTCCCCCTGCGTCGGAAGCAAGATCTGAGGCCTGGTCCAGGCAGGCCATAGTGCCCTTTATGACCATCCTCAGGAGACTATGAGCCGCCAGGATATGCTTATCCTTACCACAAATCCCCAGTTTGTTGATGTCGCCCTTAAAGGGATGGCTTATACAAGGCCCCTGCAGGCAGTCCCTGCAGCTGAGGCCGGATTCGCAAAAGCCGCACTCCGGCACCTGTCCCTCATAGCGGTCCCAAACCAGGTCTACGCCTTCCACTGCGGCCTTTTGAATGAAACGTTCAACTGTCTTGTCTATCGTCTTTCTCTGGATTAAATCCATCGTGAATTCTCCTTTCTCAATCCATCCGTTGCCGAATACCGGTATTCTCCGGTTATTTCTCTTCGTCCTGGTCGCCGGCCTTGATCACTGCACGTTCCACAACAGAAATCGCGTTTGTGGGGCAGACCTCGGCGCATATGGGATAGCCCATGTTGCGGCAGCGATCGCACTTGACCGCAACCTTCATCGGCGAATAGGGATTTATCACTCCGAACGGGCATACCATTACGCACATCCAACACCCGATACAGGTCGGTTCATGGACGTACACGAGACCGGTCTCCGGATCCCGGCGCATCGTACCATTGGGACAGGCCTCCAGGCAGGGCGCCTCCGGACAATGCCTGCACTGGAGCGCAAACTTTTTCCCTTCGACAAAAACTCTCGGCACCGGCTGCGGCGTTTCAAAAAATGAATCCGGCAGTCTTTTTGATTCGGATGCAATTTCGTTGGCACACCATAGTTCACATAAATGGCATCCGGTGCATTTTTCCTGATCAACCATTATTACATTCATATTTATCTCCTCGCACAGTTAACGGATAAAAAACACCCGCTGGTCGTGAATCATACTATGTGTGTATCCATCAATTCTTTGAATTCCGGTTCAAAAAATTTGTCGGCATGCTCACGTACAAGGGGGATGATATCCATAAAACTGAGGCTATGGCTCAACAGCATGGGGGTGAACTCAGAAACATCGACTTGTTTTTTAAGCAATACCGAAAAGATGCCTGCCTTCTGGGTGTCGCCGACCAGGATCGCTCCCTTGATCCGGCCGTCTTTCAGAATCAGCTTCCTGTAAGTATCCTTGGTTTTCCGAACAACTTCCTGATATTCCCCTCCAGATTCAGCGCCGGTTCCCTCTGAAGGCACAGCGATCATCCCCAGGGAAATAGCCGGCTGTCCGATAAAATTACCTATGGAGTTCATACGGACGGACCCGGGATAGACGGCGTCTATGCCCGCCATGTTTCTCCCTGCAATTTTTCCCTGTTCCATGGCGCATGGCCATATGGCGTTGATAGCTTTGCGCTCCATCGCTATGTCGTATGTTTCGCAGACATCTCCCGCCGCAAACACATTAGACACCGATGTTCTCATTCTTTCATCGACCTGGATTCCTCCCAGGGAGCCCAGCGCAGCCCCTGCCTTTTGTGCCAGTTCGGTGTTCGGCTGTACTCCTATACCCATCACGACCATGTCGCATGGTATTTCCCTGCTGTTTGTCCGAACTCCGCTCACCTTGCCGTTTCCGCTGAATTCCACGGCCCGCTCGCCGCATATGACGTCTATCCCGAACGATTCAACGCGGCGCTGAACTATCTCTGCGGCTTCTCTATCGAAAACCGTGGGCATCACCCTCCCCAGCTGTTCGAGAAGTGTAACCTTGATTCCCCTGTGGCTCAGGCTGATGGCCGATTCAACGCCGATGCTCCCGGCACCGATTACCACGGCGCTTTTCCCCTTCATGGTATAGACACGCTCGGCGTCGGCCATCGTTTTCAATGTAGAAATGTTTTGTTTGTCAACTCCGGGTATGGGTGGAACGATAGGGTTTCCCCCAGTGGCGATCAGCACCCTGTCGTATTCATAAGTATTGCCGTCGGACGCCTTCACAGTCCTGCCGGATGGATCTATCTTCGTGATCTTTACACCGATATGCGCATTTACCTCGTAGTCCTCGAAAAAGGTCAGGTTCCTGAAATTGAGCAACTGCTTGCCCAATTCCTCCGCCACGTAATAGGGCAGTAGCACACGGGAGAACAGCGGCGTCGATTCATCGGTGAACAGGTCGATCCGGCCGCGTGCGTCGATCGCCCGGATCGCCTCCACTGCGCTGATTGCGGCGGCGCTGCCGCCGATTATCAGATATCTCATTTTTGGTCTCCTTCCTGAAACTTTATCAGGTTGTATCTAGTTCAAACTCCCCGAAACCAATCAATAGGAATAAAGAGAATTGATGGTATAAAGGGGCAGAAGCTTCTGGAATAATTCGCGGGCGCGGGTCAGGTTTAAATTACCGCATGTACAACATTTCGTAATGTCCAGGACAGCCTCGTCCAGTGTTTTTCTGCCCCGTTTAATATCGCGCACATTTTTGTCGATCAAATTCTCGGCTATCATGGCGTGCCCGCACATCGTTGTCAGTTCCAGAATTTCGAAATCCGGAAGCCTATTCGTCTGGCCCCAGGTGCCGAGTGAATATTCGAGACTGTGGATATAGCCGAGGCCGGCCTCATTCATGATCTGCTGCACCACGTCGGTAACCCCGGAAATGACTATGGATATCCCAGGCTTGTTCTTGGCAAGTTCCTTCACCAGGGCAACCACTTTATCCTTGTTGTCGAAGGTGCACTCGACGATGGTTCCGTCGCTCACCCGCTCCAGGATGTTGTCCATTGTAGTGGTGTAAATGTTTCCTGTCTTCATGTCGCCAAGGTTGACGCAACCGTGTTTGTGACAAATGCTCAAGAACTGCTGCGTCTTGGGCCTTGACCCTTTCTTGTTAACCCCGGTGGCAGGGCAGCCTAAGACAACGAAATCCCGCGACAGGCTTTCCCGGTCACCTCTTCTATGCAGACTGTGTGTCATGTCGTAGCTCCTTCCGTTCAGTTGTTTGCGCTGCCGCCGTAAAAATCGAAATAAGGTTCACCAAGGCCGAGATTGTTCTTGCTGTTCAACGAGTACCAGATCCCCATGCGGTCGAGCACCTCCTTTATCGGCACCTGACCCTCCTGGGTTACCTTGGTTATTACCTCGACGGTAAATACCGTGTTAACCTCATTGGACACCTTTCTCAAAGCCACCAGAACTTCTTCGAGATTTTCCAGCGGAGCCACACCTTCGATGATTGCAGAAGTAGCCTTCTCCCCAAGCACGTCGTCTCTGAGTTTTCCTGTTTGCTTATCGGACATAAAATGAGTCACGGGATTTTCTTCGGCGAAATGGTATCCAAGAGGCGCCAGAGCCATAGCCACCTTTTCCACGTCACTGAAGTAGGCGCCTATGCCGGGTCGGCCGAGTTCAATCCCGATGCCTACGATACCGGGAGGAAAAGTGCCCTTCACATCAGTGGTTTTCATTTCCTCGGTGCCCCTTCCCGGAGTCTGTGAACCCAGGAATTCGATCATGGGATTGCTCAAAATCCCACGCACTTCGCGCGGCCAGGTCTCTTCCGGCTGGTAAAGCGCGTTAACCGGACAGATGTTCGCCCGCAGGCACATACCACAATCGGTGCATGCCTCTTGGTCGATCTCGATGTAGACACGGCCGGGGATCGTTTCGTGCCGATGGAAAGTCTGTATCCTTCCCATTGGACAATAAGCAAAACATCGCTTACAAGCGATGCATCGATCCTTATCTACCTTCATAATGCCTCCTTAACTTTCAAATTAACATAAAATTTACTTCATGATTTTTGTGTGCAATTTAAATTTGTTTTGACCGCTGTTTTTCCAAAAGTGCATTTGTAAACTCAAAATGCTTCCTCATGCACTCACAAGCATTTTCTTCGTTTCTTTGAGCTATAGCATTATAAACTTCCTGGTGATACTTCACCAGTTCGGAGCGTATACCGTCAATCTTGAACAACGACGTACGCCTCTCATAGTGACTGCGTTTCAGAAGTCCTTCGATCGCTTCATATATAAAAATAAGGATGTCATTATGAGTTGCCCTGACAATTGCATTATGAAACTCAAAATCTGACTCAGCTCCGAAATCAGCACCCTTAAGACTTAAAGGCATTTTATCCAAAATATTCTTTATATGGCCTATTTCTTCAGGGGTAGCTCTCACCGTGGCGATACGAACCGCCTCACATTCCAGGATCATTCGAACTTCCAGGATGTTTTCAGATACAGCTGGTTTAAGAGTCAGCATCAACTCAAAAAAAGACGAGAGCGATTTGAACCCGGGAGACATAACATAAGCCCCCCGCCCCGGTTCGCTTGATATCACTCCGAACATCGAAAGGGTTTTTAGTGCTTCACGAAGGCTCCCTCGACTAACACCAAGCCGTGCGGAAAGTTCGCGCTCGGACAGCAGCCTGTCCCCGGATTTCAGGGTTCCTTCAGCGATAGCATCTTTGAAATGCTGAATAATTTCATCAAAAACCCTCCTCTTGGGAGGTGAAAAAGCAGCCCCTAGATCTGTCACCATAGTACCGCTCCCCGAATCATGCCAGTGATTAACTTCAACCCAATAGACCCCATCCGCCTATCTCCGCCGAGAAAAGAAGCCTGGGTTTTAAACCATTGGTCTTACCGCGGACAAACCATGCACGATAATGCTTTCCCTGTCAAGAAAAATGTTGGAGTTAAAAGCCAATGGCTAACCGCTAATAGCTACTTCACATTTTCACCAAATTATCGATTTTTTAAGTATTCTGAGAAACAAAACCTCGGATCAATCGAGCAAAAATCTGCATTCACGAGGACAGAAAGCCCATGGCTGCGGCCACCCCTCCCTTTTTGTAGGGAATTCCGGCGATCTCCAGGCCCATTTCCACACCCGCCAGAGAGCCGACCAGCGTCAAGTCGTTCAGATCGCCCAAGTGGCCTATTCGAAAGACCTTCCCTTTCAATTTTGTAAGCCCGGTGCCGAGTGACATGTCGAATTTTTCCAAGACCACCTTTCGAAAGGCGTCCGCATCGAAACCCTCCGGCATTACCACAGCGGTAAGGGAACTGCTGTACTCTTCAGGCTTCGCACAAAGAATTTCAAGGCCCCATGCCTTTACCGCACGCCTGGTGGCTTCAGCGTGGCGGTCATGCCTGGCGAAAACATTGTCGAGTCCTTCTTCCTCGAGCATCATTACCGCCTCGCGCAGACCGAAAAGCAGGTTGGTGGCAGGCGTGTAGGGAGTAAAGCCCTCACGGTTAGCCTTGATAACCGCACTCCAATCCCAGAAGGACCTGGGAAGCCTGGCTGTCTCCGATGCAGCGGAAGCCTTAGGGCCGACGGCATTAAAACCCAGACCCGGAGGCAGCATAAGCCCTTTCTGAGAGCAACCCACAGTAACATCCACCCCCCACTCATCATGCCGGTAGTCTATTGAACCGAGGGAAGAAATCGTATCCACAAGCAGAAGCGCAGGGTGCCCGGCATTGTCAATAGCCTGCCTGACCCCGGCTATGTTGCTGGTCACACCGGTTGAAGTTTCATTGTGTACCACTGCAACCGCCTTTATCGAACCGTCTCGATCCTCTGCCAGTTTTGATTCCACAATGCCACGGTCAACCCCGCTTCGCCAGTCGCCTGGAACGAAATCGACATCAAGACCCAACTTTCGAGCCATGCTGCACCACAGCGTCGCAAAGTGGCCGGTCTCAAACATCAAAACCCTGTCCCCGGGTGAAAGGGTGTTTACAAGGGCCGCTTCCCAGGCTCCGGTTCCTGACGATGGGAAAATTACAACGGGTGACGAAGTTTTAAATATCCTTTTTACGCCGCTGAGAACATCCAAACAGAGGGCATTGAATTCGGGACCGCGGTGGTCTATCGTAGGCCTCGCCATGGCCTGAAGCACCCGGTAAGGGACATTCGTGGGCCCGGGAATCTGCAAGAAGTGTCTCCCGCTTTTATAACTCATTTTTCTCTCCTGAATCAGCTTACACCCGGACACAAAACTTGATGAGGTCGTAAAAGTCAAAATAACGATGTCCCTCGGGGTCGGGGTCGCTATCGGGATCGG
>CAYXDR010000184.1:0-6623 GCA_964463515.1 uncultured Desulfobacteraceae bacterium
TCCTGCAAGATAATCCAGGATTTCAGCTCCCACGATGCGCGCTCCCCTTTCCTGGCCGTGCCTGAGAAGTGTCACCATGGCGACCTGTTTGTCATCGTCGGGAATCGAATTGTTGGTTATCGTCACGGCGGGAATATCCCATTTGCCGTCGTCGGATTTTCCCAGCACTTTTTTCCGGGCGATCCCTCGATTTTTTTCGACAAAATCATCAACCCAACCATGAACTTCCTTCAGGCCTTCTTCCCCCATCGGCATATGATCAAAAACAGGTTTTTTCATTTTATTTCTCCTTACTGGGTCAGGATCGTTTTTCCTCGTTCACCTTCGGCAAAACGCCGGTATGCTTCCTGTGCTTTTTCCATGGGATACATGGCGGTGATAAGGCGGGTGGCCTGGAAGCCGTTTCTTATGAGAGCGATCTGGTCGGTATAATCGCTGAAATGGCAGGCCCAGTTGCCTTTTACGGACAGGTTTCTTCCCCAGAATTCCCATTTGGATGGGTCTGCATGGAAACTGAGGCGCTCCCTTACATGGTCGATTCCGTGTTCACCGTGCGCAACAGTCATAACTGTGCCGCCCGGCATGGTTACGTCCATGGCAATATTAAATGACTCCTGGTCACCGTTACCAGCATCGAAGGACTCGTGCGGGCCGAGGCCGTCTGTAAGGTCTAGTATCGCTTCCTTTAGATCCGCCGTTTCTTTTGCATTGATTGTTTTCCATGCTCCCATTTTAGACGCATTTTCAAGTGCTTTCGGGTTTATGTCAATGGCTATCACCTGGGCGCCCAGGAAAGTTTGTATCATCGTCATGCCTTGCCCGACCGGGCCGACACCGAAAACAGCCGTTTTATGACCTGGCTGAACACCGCTGCGAACGCTCGCACCGTAAGGAACCCCCATTCCGTCTCCGGCAAGCATTACGGCTGTGGCGTCATCGATGTCCTCGGGCACCGGCTGCATCCAAACTTCTTTTCCCACTATATATTCACTGTGTGCGTTACGAAGCACAAACGCTTTTTTACAGAAATCCTGCTTCCCCTGCCGGCACCAGAAGCATTCGCCGCATCCCTGGATCGTCGCCACTCCAACCCTGTCTCCCTTCTTCAACCGCTTGGAGCCGTTCGGGTCCTCGACCACCCCCATCACCTCGTGGCCGGGATTTCCCTTCCACGGCAGGCCTCCCGGAGGAAGGAATGTTTCCATCTCGCTTCCGCATATAGCACTGGCCTTTACCCTGACAAGAACATCACCCTCTTTCATTTCAGGATCCGTAAGATCCGTCCATTCCAGTTTGCCATCTCCCAAAAAATTTATTCCTTTCATAGTGAAACCTCCTGTTTATTGGTCTTGAAGAAAAACGCGTCTAATATGAAAACCCTGCCATGAATTTCTGTAGGGCTGCAAGGCTTGATGAGTTCATAAAAAGTACCATCCCGGCTTATCGGCGTCGGGGTCGGAATCGGTATCGGGATCGAAGAGGCTGCCGATAAACGTCCGATACCGATGCCGATAGCGACCCCGACCCCGAGAGATATCGTTATTTTGACTTTTTACGGCTTCATCAGGTTTTAAAAATTTATATCATTTAGTTGAGTATGTTCTGCATTTTATATGCCGTTTTCAATGAATTCGACTCAAAGATAAATTGCCTGATTTCAGGGAGATAGAATCTTTTGGGTACCCTTGGATATTCAGGATGAAGAAATCGGTGCAAAAATGCAAATATAAGGCGTTTTTGTTTCTCGAAAATGCGACTATATGTGTAATGCCGCTATGATTTGGAAAAATGATGAAATTCTATCTGAATAGAGGGAAAAACGCCTTCCGCTAAAACACTGATCAATATTTAACAGATGTTAATTAACAGTTTAACAGTTAAGTTTAACACAATAAAATGGCCAACAGGTTTGAGAAACCCTTGCCGCTATGCTAAGACTCTGAATTATTGGAGTGTTTATTAAATTTAATTAACGTTTGAATTTCATGTGTTCGGCTTGGCATAAAGAATGCTTAATGATGTATACAAAAAAGCGAGGCTATCCAAAATGGTTGAGCCGGACACAGAAAATACCTTTAGCTTGAAAAGAAGAAATTCCCTCTATCTTTTTTCTATCCTGTTTATTATATGGCTTGCCCTTACTCTAAGTCTAAATTGGCAGGAGCTCTTGGCAGGTCTTTTTATCAGTATTATTCTAACCAAGGTTTTAAGCCAGTCTTACCTTGAACTGGGTCTTCCACCTGTCGGGATCAAGCGTATCGGCTATTTTATCGTTTATCTTCTTGTTTTATTTAAAGAAATATTCCGGGCAAATATCGACGTGGCCTACAGGGTGGTGCACCCCAAGATGCCCATCAACCCCGGCGTCGTTGTTATTCAAACATCGCTGAAGCATGACATCGCCAAGCTGGTGTTGGCGAATTCCATTACCTTGACTCCGGGTACGTTCACTCTGGATATCGAAGGCGAAAGGCTTCTCATTCACTGGATAAACGTCAAGGCGGAAGATATGGACCAGGCGACGAAATTAATTGGAGAAAGATTCGAAAAATACTTAAAAAACATTTTTTGAAAAAAACGGAACACCATGAAAACGTTTGAAACCATCTTTTTAGCCATTATTGGAGTCGCTGTTTTTCTTTCATTTTTGCGTATGCTCCTGGGGCCCACTGGCTCCGACAGGGCGGTGGCTGTCGATACCATTACCACGACGGTGGCGGCCTTGCTCGTTTTTTTGGCCCTTGTTTTTGACAGATATGTCTACCTCGATGTTTCTCTGGTCTATTCGTTGCTCGCTTTTGTCGGCTTGGTGGCACTGGCCAGGTTTCTTGAAAAGGGGATTTAAATGGATGTATGCGGCATGGTTATCACGGGAATCGGGGTCATGTTCTTGTTTTTCGGAAATCTCGGTGTTCTCAGACTGCCCGATGTGTACAACCGGATTCAGGCAGGAACAAAATGCACTACGTTGGGTTCTTTCCTCACCATCATCGGTGTGGGAATCGTGCAGCCGGAATGGTTTATTAAGACCCTTCTGATTGCTTTGTTTATCCTGATAACCAATCCCATTTCCAGCCACGCCATAGCCAGGGCTTCACTAAAAGCTGATGTATCCCTCACAAGGAAAACCGTGGTGGACAAAACCAAGGAATTTACAGCCTACAGGGAAACGCTATGATCTTCATGGTCACCTTTTTAGTGATTGTAATGCTGGCAGCGGCGATCGCCGCCTCTACCTTCCGGGACCTCATGAGTGCAGTGATTGCTTCCTGCCTGGTCAGTTTGATAGCTTCCGTCCTCTTTTATTTGCTTCATGCCCCGGATGTAGCCATGGCCGAGGCTGCAATTGGAGCAGCCCTGGTTACAGCCATCTTCATCTTCGCCGTTACCAGAACAAACAGGTACGAAAAATGAGAAGTGTAGTCGCCATTATCCTGTTAACTACGGTCGCCCTGGGCATCACATTTTCCGTGATTGATATTCCGTTCGGCACCGCCGAACCAAAGATGAGCGATTACTATGTAAAAAACGGGCGAGATCAAACCGGTGCTGCAAATATCGTTACTTCAGTAGTGGTAAATTACCGGGGCTTCGACACGCTGGGAGAGGTTGCGGTGCTTTTTGTGGCCGCTGTTGGATTAGGTTCCGTCCTGGCAATTCGAGGGGAAAAGACAAAAGGGGCGATAGAGCCTGCGAGCATGATTTTGCACACGGGCTGTCGTTTCTTGTTCCCATTGATTCTCCTTTTCGGTGCCTATGTGTTTCTTCATGGGCATCTAACCCCGGGCGGGGGATTCCAGGGGGGAGCGATTATCGCCTCGGCCTTTGTTCTCGTTTACCTCGGATGCCGTGGTAGAAGGGTAAGCGAAAAAAGCGCCAAAACCGTTGAGTCTTTAGGCGGATTGGCCTTTGTGCTTGCGGGGTTGATGGGTCTGGCATCCGGCAGCCACTATTTTCTCTCCAATTTTCTTCCAAAAGGAACGTTCAATACGCTGTTCAGCGCGGGGATTATCCCCATCATTTATATAGCCATCGGAGTCAAGGTGGGTTCCGAGCTGGCCGGCATCATCGATGATCTGGTGGAGAAGACGGAATGACTTTCCTTCAGAATTACATTTACTATGCGGGAGCCTTCGGAGTCATCCTTATCGGGCTTTTTACCATAATATCCAAACGCAATCTTATAAAGATCATCATTGGATTCAGCATCTTGGATACAGGCGTCAATTTATTCCTTATTTCCGTGGGTTATATCAGCGGTGGAACGGCACCCATATTTTCCAAGCCAGGCTTGGAAGCCGGCCGCATGGTCGATCCCCTGCCACAAGCCCTGGTATTGACCGCTATTGTGATCGGGGTGGCGGTCCTGGCCCTGGCCTTGTCATTGGCAGTGAGATTATTTCACCATTACGGAGTTCTTGACCTTCGCAAAGTAAAGGAACAGAAATGGTAAATCCCGTTGTCCTCATAGCAGTGCCTTTGGGCCTTGCCTTCAGTCTGCCCCTACTTGGTTTTATATCCAAAAAGCTACCTGCGTATACACCTGTTGCGGCTTTCGGATTCAACTTCATTGTTTCTCTTCTGCTCATCCCGACTGCCTTGAACAAACCTGTTGTGGTTTTCATCGGAGGTTTTCCGCCGCCTTTTTGCATAAATCTGGTTGCCGGGCCGACAGGTACTTTTTTCTCCCTGCTCATAGCGTTAACAGGTTTTCTTGTTGCCATATATTCGTTAGTTTACATAAAGGAAGGTCCAGTAGAAAAATACCATACATTGTATATCCTCCTTTTAACCGGAGCCACAGGTGTGGTTTTAACCGGAGACATATTTAACCTCTTCGTATTCTTTGAGATTCTTTGTATTTCCTCTTACGCGCTGGTTGCCTATGCAGGGGACCGGGCCGGTACGGAATCCGCAGTGAAGTATTTGATTCAAGGTGCGCTTGGTTCGAGTTTTTTTCTTATCGGGGTAGGGCTCCTCTACGGCCTTTTCGGTACCCTCAACATGGCTGATATGGCCCAAAGCATAGGTTCGGTCGCGCCGCTGTCAATATTTGTGCCCATGGCCTTCATTATTACCGGATTAGGTGTTGAATCGGCCATGTTTCCATTAAATGCCTGGCTGCCCGATGCCCATTCCTCAGCTCCCTCCTCCATAAGCGCCGTTCTTTCCGGTATTGCCATTGAAGTGGGACTTTATGCAGTGGTCAGAATAATATTCACAGTGTTTGGAGCACCCAACATCCTTTTTTTCTTGCTGTTGCTCGGGATTTTAACCCTTATTCTAGGTGAATTATGTGCCTTTGAGCAAAATAATATTAAGAGAATGCTTGCTTATTCTAGCATCGGCCAAATGGGATTGATAATATTTTCTTTAAGTATGGCTACATCCTATGCTGTTGCGGCGGGGCTTTTCCAGTTGGTCAGTCATACGCTGGCCAAGGCCTTGCTGTTTCTGGCGGCGGGCTACATGATTTACCGCAGTGGTTCCATGGAGATCTCGAGTTTTGAGGGATTGGGAAAGCGCATGCCCATTACAAGCCTTGTTTTTACTCTCGGCGCATTGTCTCTTGTAGGCATGCCGCCCCTGGTGGGTTTTCCGAGCAAATTCTTGATCATCCGCGCTGCAATGGCTCAAGAGGAAGTTCTATATACCGTCCTTATCGGCCTGGTTCTTTTATGTAGTGTCATTGAAGGCGCCTATTTCTTCAGAGTGGTGCAGGTTATTTATTTCAAGAGTGGGGAAGAAAAAGCAGGGATAGAAGAAACGCCTCTGGGCGGGCTCGTTCCCATGCTTGTTTTTGCCGGTTTAATTATTGGAATCGGAATTTATCCGAACCTGCTGAGCGGTGTCCTTGACTCGGCCGCGACAGATCTTTTGGATCGAGTTGAGTATATCAGGAGCGTACTGGGGTGAGTATGGAGCTCTTATTGATAGTTGCTTTTTCAGGTGCCCTGGTTACCTACTTTTTGGGGAAGGTTTCCTCCGGGTTACGGGACGGATTTGCAGTGGTTTTGTCCTTCGCCCTGGTGGTTTTTGTGGCCTGTCTATACGGCCGAGATCTGGAGGAACCTCTTTATTCAGGTTTTTTGGGGCTGCCCCTGCAATTGCGTTTAAATGCGTTGGGCTGGATTTTTGCCATCAGCATAACGGTGGTAGGCGCCCTGTCCATCGTGTTTTCTCTAAGCTATATAAAGAAAAGAGAAAAAACAGATTTTTACTACCTGATGATGCTTCTGGTAAACGCGGCGATGCTCGGGATTGTAACAGCCGGAGACCTGGTTTCTTTTTTTATCTTCTGGGAAATCATGTCGTGGAGTGCTTTTTTGCTCATCAGTTACAACCGGGGTCCTGCGCTTGCCGCTGGAATGCAGTATATTATTATGTCGGTGATTGGCTCCGGGGCTATGCTCATAGGCATTTTATCCCTGAAGGCCAGCTATGGGACTTTGATTTTCTCAGAGCTTTCCGTGCATATGGCTGATGCTTCTTCCGGCTATGCCCTGTTCATTTTGATCCTCTTTTTTGTGGCTTTCGGCATAAAAAACGCGGTTTGGCCGTTTCACACCTGGCTCCCCCCTGCGCATTCGGAAGCAGCCTCGCCCTTTTCGGCAGTCCTTTCC
>CAYXDR010000185.1:0-6603 GCA_964463515.1 uncultured Desulfobacteraceae bacterium
ATGTAGTTTTTACCGATCGCGATCATCATGCCCAGGGAAGGCTCGGTGATGGGAACACCCACTCCGAGGAAACTCAGGGTTGCTTCAAGCATTATGACGACAGCCAGGTCAACCGCTACTACCACGAAAATAGGGGGGAGGGCATTTGGCAGAAGATGCTTTAGCAGCAGCCTGAAATCGTTTGCACCGGTAGCCTTTGCCGCCATTATGTAGGCTTCGTTCTTAACCTCCAGTACGCTCCCGCGCATTGTTCTAGCGTAACGGACCCAGTCTGCCATGCAGATTGCGATGATCACCACCAGGACGCCGCCTTCTCTGAAGATGCCGAGGAGCAGAAACGCCATCAGGGTCGTGGAAAAGGAAAAGAACGTGTCTGCGAGCCTCATGGTGAGGCTGTCCAGCCAGCCGCCGTAATACCCCGCAAGCAAACCGATCAGCACGCCGAAGCTTCCGGCTATCAGCACAACCCCGAAGCCCACTATCAGAGATGTCCTGCACCCATAAACGATTGTACTGAAAATATCTCTTCCCTGGTCATCGGTTCCCAGCACATACGGCATGGTCCCCCCCTCTATCCAGACAGGGGGGGCGAGAAAATGGTCAAGGGTCAGTTTTTCCAGGTCATATGGATTTTCGGGGGTTATCAAGGGGGCGGCAAGCGCCCCTACAATGAATATAAATATAATCAGACTGCCCGCGATGGCAGGCGGGTCGTGAAGATAACTGGATAGAAGCCTTGATTTGATGCGCCTTTCAGTCATAGCGTATTTTCGGATTTATCACGGCGTATAAAATATCCACGATGGTATTCATCGTAATGATAATTACCGCCGCTAGCATGATATAGGTAACGATTACAGGCCTGTCCGTTTCATATATGGAGGTAAGCAGCAGGTTTCCCATGCCGGGCCATTGAAAAATCGTTTCGGTTACGATCGAAAAAGCGATAATTTCTCCGAATTGAAGCCCTGATATCGTTACAACCGGTATCATGGCATTTCTCAACGCGTGCTTGAAAATCACGGTGAAAGGATGTAGTCCTTTCGACCAGGCGGTTTTGATATATTCTTCCGCGAGCACCTCCCGCATGCCCGCCCTGGTCAACCTAAGGATCACCGCAAGCTGGTAAAGGGCCAGGGTGAGCGCAGGCAGCAGGAGGTGCTTCAGGCCGCTCGATGTGAGAAGGCCGGTGCGCCAGAAACCCACCTGCACGGTTTCACCTCTTCCGAAAGGTGGGAGCCAGCCGAGAAAAACGGCGAAAACCAAGATAAGCAATATCCCGATGAGAAACGTCGGTATGGAGATGCCTCCCAGGGATGCTGCCATGATAATCCGGTTTCGAAGCGCATATGGCTTTATGGAAACAACCACACCAAGGCCGACTCCGATGCCAAAGGCGATCAAAACCGCGGTAAATGCCAATTCGAATGTGGCTGGGAACCTCTCAAGAATAAGACCCAGAGCCGGGACTCTCGTGACGTAGGATTTTCCGAAATTGCCGTGCGCCGCGTTCCAGAGAAAAAGACCGTACTGCTCGGCTACCGGCTTGTCAAGGCCAAGCATTTTCCGGACTTCTTCCCTTTCCTGCTGCGTGGCATAGCGCCCCGCCATGGTCACCACAGGATCGCCCATGTAGCGGAAGATGAAAAAACAGATCATCGATACCGCCAGCAATACGACGATTCCCTGGATCAGCCTTCGCGCGATATAAGTACCCATGCCGACACCGGTTCAGGGACCGCTCCGGCGGTCCCTGATAGGCTTGATTTATTTAGAAGCATTCAAGCTAGTTCCTGCTTATTTCCTTGTAGACCATCCACTGATCCGGCCTGGGCGTGAAGGAAATGCCCTTGTCTTTCTGTATGGCGTACAGATCTTCCTGGTAGTGCAGGGGAATCCACACTATTTTATCGACCATCGCCATTCGATTGAGTTTCTGGAGGGCTTTTTCACGTTCTGCAACATCGGTCATTTCAAATGTGGATTCAAGCAAGGCGTCTATGTCAGGGTCTGAGTAAGCAGTTCCATTCAGGCCTCCGTAACCTTTTTCCCTGTCACGGCTGTGAGCCAGTTTGGAGTAGGTTCGGCCCATGTCAAACGTTCCGTCGAACCATCCGATCAGGTAAAATTCCAAAACTCCTTCCGCAACTTCCGGGAAAAAGATGGATTTTGGTTTCACATCCAGGTTTACATCTATACCTACTTTCGCAAGGTATTTTGCCACGGCTTCGACGATTTGCTTGTCCTGGACATAACGGTCGTTCGGCCCGCTGATCGTAACTTCAAAACCATCTCCGTAACCGGCCTCATCGAGAAGCTGTTTTGCCTTTTCAGGATCGAACGGCAGCCGGTCGAGATCTTCACAGTAGCCTATTGTCGGCGGATCCGGTATCTGTGCGGCCGGAAAAGCATGTCCCCTCATCACTTTTTCTATGATTTCATCTTCGTTGATTGCCATGTAGATTGCCTTTCGGACCCTTATGTCCGCAAGAGGGGAGCCTTTTTTGTTTCCCATGGCCAGAAAAACAGAACGCCTGGCAGGCCTTCGGACTATTTCCAGCTTCGGATTTTTTTCTACTTTGTCAAACAGCTCCACCGGCACACCGGTAACGATGTCCACTTGCCCTGATACCAGCGCAGCAAAGCGGGTGGAGGATTCAGTTATGGGCCTGACGTCAATTTTTTTTAAACTCGGTGCGCCTTCCCAGTAATTTTCGTTCGCCTCCATGGTGACATAGGAGCCTTTAACCCATTCGACCAACTTGTAGGCACCGGTGCCTATCGGTTTTACCATGACATCTCCCTGGTCCCTGGCTTCGGTGGACTCCTTGTCCATGATAAAGACCTGGTGCATGTTGTTGGCAAACCAGGGGATGTGAACTTTAGTCTTTATGATCACCGTGTAATCATCCGGGCATTCTATGGATTCTATGGTTTTACCTGTGTTGATGAATTCGGAAACTTCCGGGTTGGAAAGCCGTTCGAAGGTGAACTTCACGTCCTCTGCGGTAAAGGGATTTCCGTTGTGAAAGGTTACCCCCTTGCGGAGGTAAAACTTCCACGTCAACTCGTCCGGGTGTTCCCATTTTTCCGCAAGGGCGGGAACAAGCTTGCCATCCGGCCCTTTTCTTTGCAGCAGGCCGTCGAAAAAATTCGCCATGAAGGACAGTCCCGCATCGGAGTCGTCACCGTGGGGATTCATCATTCGCGGGGAGGAATCCACCGCTACCACGAGTGATGACTGGGCCGATGCAGCACCGGTCAGGGAGAAGATCAATGCCGAACAAAAGCAAAATAATAAGAGCTTTCTTGTCAATGCAGCCATGATAAACCTCCATGAATTAAAAGTTTATACTCGACTCCTTTCTAATCATGAACCGCGCCGGAGTGAGCCTTCCCCGACACTGTGTGCATCCGAATCCCCTTGTCTGGATGCACGAAATTTGATGGTCTCGCAAAAAGTCAAAACAACGATGTCCCTCGGCGTCGGGGTCGCTATCGGGATCGGTATCGGACGTTGGTCGACAGCCTTTTCGACCCCGATACCGATTCCGACCCCGACGCCGATAAGCCGGGGATGGTACTTTTTACGAGGCCGTCAAATTTCATTCGTAGAGAAAACAGCTTACAATGTGTCCTCCTCCTCCGAGGTCTTTTGGTTGAGGTCGTTTTTCGCTGCATATATCCATTCGCTTCGGGCAACGAGGGTGAAAATGACATCCGCTCGGCGGATTTATGGGGCTCGGCACATCACCGGCCAGTATGGTTCGTTTCGGGTTGATATGAGGATTAGGTACCGGCACCGCGGACAGAAGAGCCTGGGTGTAGGGGTGTTTCGGGTTGCGGTAGAGTTCTTTAAAATCGGCGAATTCGACAATTTTCCCCAAATACATCACTGCTATACTATCACAGAGATGCTCGACCACGGCTAAATCGTGGGCGATCACGAGGTAGGAGAGATCAAATTCGCTTTGAAGATCGAGAAGGAGATTGATTATCTGTGCCTGGATGGATACATCGAGGGCGGAGACGGGTTCGTCGCCGATTATCAACCTGGGGTTGAGTGCCAGAGCCCTGGCTATGCCTATGCGCTGCCTTTGTCCCCCGCTGAACTCATGCGGGTAGCGACGTCCCTGTTCCGGGCTGAGCCCGACCTTTTCGAGTAGAAAAGCGATCCGTTCAGATCTTTGGGCGCCGGGATACAAACCATGGGTGTCAAGGGGGTCATCCAGGATTTGATTCACCGTCATCCTGGGATTTAAGGAAGAATAGGGGTCCTGAAAAATAATCTGCATGCGTTTCTTGAGGTTTCTGAGCTCTTTTCGCGATTTTCGAGTGATTTCCTCTCCTTCGAAATATACGCTTCCGGCTGTCGGTTCTATCAGTTTCAGAACAGCCATGCCGGTTGTGGTTTTGCCGCACCCGCTTTCACCGACCAGACCCAGGGTTTGGCCTTTTTCAATCTTGAAGCTTACCCCGTCCACGGCAAAGACGTGACCTGTGGTCTTAGCAAAAAGGCCTTTTTTTATCGGAAAATGAACTTTCAGATCGGTTACGTTCAGTAGAGGGTCCATATCCATCCTGCTTCAGTCAGCTGTAGAGCACGCATCTTATGAAATGGCCGGGGCTGTGTTCAACCAACGGTGGTAAGGCCTCCAGGCATTCATTTTTTCTGCTGGGACAGCGCGGTGCAAAGCTGCAGCCGGTAGACAGATCGTATAAGCTCGGTACCAGTCCCGGTATTTCCTTGAGACGGCCTCTGCCTCTCTCAGCCCTGGCTCCCAGGACCGGGACGGATTCCAGAAGCCCCTTGGTATACGGGTGCATCGGGTTGTCAAAAATATCAAAGGTACTTCCCTGTTCAACAACTTTGCCTGCATACATGACAACGATTTTTTCGGCGGCTTCGGCTATCACGCCAAGGTCGTGCGTTATTATCATAACTGCTGTTTCGAAATCCTCCCTCAGTTTCATGATTAGGTCGAGAATCTGAGCCTGGATAGTTACGTCAAGGGCTGTTGTCGGTTCGTCGGCGATCAGGATTTCCGGATTGCAGGCAAGAGCCATGGCGATCATTGCCCTCTGTCTCATTCCGCCGGACAGCTGGTGCGGGTACTCATTGATTCTGCGCTCCGGCGCCGGAATCTGTACCTTCCTAAGCATTTCAATGGATCTGTCCATGCCTTCTTTTTTGGATGCTTTTTCATGCTTGGTGAACATTTCGGAAATCTGGTCGCCGATCGTATAAACCGGGTTCAGTGAAGTCATGGGCTCCTGGAAGATCATTGAAATGCGGTTGCCGCGGATATTCCTCATCCTCTCCATCGGGATTGCCAGAAGGTCTATGCCGTCGAATAAAATCCGGCCGTGCTCTATTCGTCCCGGTGGCTGGGGGACAAGGCGCATCACGCTTTGTGCCGTTACGCTCTTGCCGCACCCCGATTCTCCGACTATCCCAAGGACATCGCTTTTATCGAGCGAGAAGGAGACATCATCGACAGCTTTGGCAATTCCTTCAAATGTATGGAAATAAGTCCTGAGTTCTTCAACCTGCAGCAGATGGTCCCTCACAATTCCCCCGAAATTCAGGTTGTCTTCCAGTTCTCCAGGCGAATGAAAAAGTCATCGAGTATGCGGCGGAGCCGATACACGCTGTCGAGGTTTACATGTTCGTCCACCGCATGCGCTGTTTTATCCCCGTCGGCCCCCCACACTATACCCTTTATGCCGTGTTCCGACAGGTAACGGGCGTCGCTTGCGCCGTGTTCAAAACCCACTGAGGTCCCGGGGGCTGTCTCAAGAAGCAAGTCCAGGTATGGAGAATCTCCTCCTAAAAAGATTTCCCCCCTGGAATCGACATCGAGCCGGCTTGTCAATTTTGGACGTATGGTTGCAACAATTTTATCGATGTCGTCGTTTTCCGTGAAGCGCACGTCGAAAAGGGCCTCAGCAGAGTCCGGCACCTGATTGAGCGATTTGCCGCCGCCCCGTATCCGGCTCAACACCGCGGTTCGGTGCCAATGGTCGGGTGTGGTTTCGTTGAAGAAGGACTCCACCGTAATGCAGTCCCGCATCAAGATGTCTATTGCGTTTTCTCCAAGCCAGGGGCGTGCACCGTGCGCTGCCTTGCCTGCTGCGGAAATTTTGAGCCTGAGTATTCCCTTTTCCTTGACGACGATATTTTGAAGTCCTCCGCCGTCAAGGGCGATGCAGAAATCAGCATCAACCTCGGAAAGCGCTTTTCTGGCCCCGTTTACCCCGCCGATTTCCTCGTCTCCTGTGATCAATATCCCGAATGGAAGATTCTGCTGGGTGCCGCCGGAAGATTTTACGCGGTCGAGATGATCCGAGAACAGGACCAGGGACAGGGCCACGGCATATTTATCATCCAGGCTGCCCCTTCCGTAAATCGCCCCGTCTCGTTCAAAAGGGTTGAACTGGTCATCCAGGGCGTCAACGACGTCGATGTGGCTCATAAGAATCACCGGTGTTTTGCCGGCGCCCGGCACCGCGATTAATGACGGTACTCCTTCAGATTCGATCTTTTGGTATTCAATCTGTCGGGTTTTGAAATAAGATTCAATATATGATGCACATCGTTGA
>CAYXDR010000186.1:0-6584 GCA_964463515.1 uncultured Desulfobacteraceae bacterium
CTGCGTCTCTGCTCACTTTTTCGATGATTGCAGCAGGAATCGGTTCAATTATTCAATCGGTTGGACTACCTTTTATTGGTTCAGGATATTTGTGCCCAAACGTTTGTGGCCCTTCTTATCTCAGTTTATCTCTTTCCGCTGCCTGGATTGGTGGTTTGCCGTTGATGCGCGGCATGATAATTATTGCAGGCATAATAGAGATGGCTTTGGCTCCGATCGTGGAGAGATTTCGAAAGGTTTTTCCAACTTATATTGTGGGTTTGGTTGTTGCCATGGTCGGAGTTAGTGTTATCAAGATTTCAGTAACTTCCCTGTTTGGTCTCAGCTACCGCAGCGATGCCATTCAAAGTACGGATGTGATCGTTGGTTTAATAACATTATTGATTATGGTTCTGGCTAATCTATGGGGAAAAGGCATTGTCAAAATGTACTGTTTACTTATTGGAATGCTGTGCGGATGGGTTCTGGCGTTGTTAGTATTGCCGGAAAACATGTACAATCTGATGACAGTTATCAGGAAACCGGTAGTTGCCCTGCCACGATTTCATCAGGATTTCTGGCAGATAAACTTCAATTTAACTATGCTCATCCCATTTGTTGTAATTGCTATCAGCGGATCATTGAAATCATTTGGTAATCTTTTGGCCGCCCAAAAAATCTCCGAACCTGAACTGGAAAAAACAAACTTTGAACCAATCCGGAAAGGACTTCTAGCCGATGGGTTCTCTACAGCTTTGGCAGGATTTCTGGGTGGATTGGCCGTTGATACTTCTTCCAGCAATATTGGCGTTGCTGGTGCCACAAAAGTTGTCAGCCGCTGGATCAGCGTGGCAGCAGGTGTTATCTTTATTGTTTTCGCTTTTTTTCCGCAGATCACCGCTGCCCTTTCGGTGATGCCGAAACCGATTCTGGGAGCTGCCATCATTTTTGCCGGTTGCTTCATGATCTGCACGGGACTCCTGGAAATGTTCAGTGAAGGTTGGGATCCCCGTAAAACTTTTGTAGCTGGAATTGCCTTATTTCTTGGATTAAGCACGGCTTTTCTTCCGGGATTATATGCTCGTGCTCCACATTTCATTCAAACATTTTTTACTGATCCATTACCTACAACCACCATCCTGGCAGTTATTTTAAACCAGATATTCAATCTGGATTTGCTATTTAAAAATACAAAATGGGGTGCATAAACAAAATGGGGTCGAACCACGATAAGTGCATGTATTCAGGACGAAAGGACTTTAGACTGAGGCATTTTTTTGGGCTTAGAATAATGTTTTTGACCCCCAAAACCCTATCTTCTCCTCTGCCATTCACTCGCCGAAGAGATCAAATTACAGTTGACGGATCAGCACAATTGTTATATCGTATATACGTTATTTCAAAATGAAAGGAGGGAGATTCACAATGCCGACTCAGATGATTGTAAGGATTGACCCTGATCTTAAAGCTAAAGTCAATCGCTTTGCCAAGATAGAAGGAAAAAATGTGAGCCAAATCGTAAGAGAACTGCTCAGAGAATATGTTAAAACTCGGGATATGGACTCTTATATCGATAATCTATGGGTACGTATTGGCGGAAAACTCAGATCAAGTGGTTTCGGTGCTAAGGATGTTAAGCACGCTATCCGTGACGTGAGGACTAATAATTGACCAGGGTAGTGGTTGATACAAATGTTTTCGTATCTTCTTTCTTTGGCGGTAATCCTCGCAAAATTATTGACCTGTGGAAATCCGGGCGAATTGTTTTATGCCTCAGCCGCCCCATCGTTGATGAATATGTCGAGGTCCTCAGACGTATGGAGCTTCAGAGTGAACCTGAGCTCGAAGAGTTGTTGAGCCTTTTCGCTCATGGATTCCATGTCTTGTTCACCGCTAAAACTCCGATCTTAAACATTGTTGAAAAAGATCCTGATGATAACAAATTCATTGAATGTGCAGTTGCGTTAGATTCGGAATTTATTATTTCAGGGGATAAAGTTGTTCAACAAATAAAGAATTATATGAATATCAAGGTTCAGAGTCCGAAACAATTTTTGGAGGATTTCTCAAACCTGAAACGATAACGTCCCCTCCTGCTTCAGGAGAGAAAGATTGCGTTTTCGTCCCTGAAGGAAAGTATCGGCACAAGCACCGCAGGCGGCAAAAAGGCCCTTCCTGTGAATCAAAATCCTTTGATGCATGCCAACAAAGTATGCCTTTAGCCAAAAAAACGCGATGTGGTGCGAATTCGGAAGCCATATAATGAAATTGGTGTTTCGTGCTATGGGGAACCGATTATTTTACGATGTACCAAATGGTACAGGCGGCCCATTGAAAGAAATTCCTTCCACTATCCTTCCACTGGACCCCTTGCAAAGAAAAAGGACTTACTGCTTAGATGCCGTAAGCCCTTGATTTTACTGGTGCCGAGACCCAGAATTGAACTGGGGACACGGGGATTTTCAGTCCCCTGCTCTACCGGCTGAGCTATCTCGGCGCTAGAACGAAAGGGATTATAGAATCGGTGGGTCGAGAGGTCAAGAGTAAAAGTGATGATTGATATCAACTCTTTTCTTCGTCTTCATTTTCCAGGACTTCGAAATCCACGTCATCCAGAGTGATTGTTAATTCTTCTTCTTCCGGGGTTTCAGCTCCTTTGTCCGTTACGTCTTTTGACGGAGATTTTTCAACCTCCATTTTGGTGTTGGCAATATCACCAGGACCGATATTCTGCTCGATTTCCAGCGTGTTTTGCGAATCGTATTCCTCTCGGCTGTCTGATTCGATCTCCAGTGCTTCCGGATCGAAGGGAATTCCTTCGTATTCTTCCTCAAACCTGTCACCTGCACCCCCTGGAGGAGTTTGCTCTTCGGCGGGGATGCTGTATTTATCAGGATCGAATTCTATTTCCAGTTCCGCCGCTTCTTCCATATGCTCTCGGGTTTCTTCTTCCTCTTCCAGATACAGAAGCGGCTCGGTGGCGCCGTCCTGTTGCTCATCGGGAAGTGGTTCAGAAGGCTGGGTTTCATGGGGGCTTATCTCCTGCTCGGTAAGGTCTTCTTCGAAAAGAAGCGGGGCGGTTTCTTCATCGATCAAATTTTCCTCGAGCTCATTTTCCTGTTCTTCTTCTTTAAGGAGTACCGCGATTGTTTCATCCCCCTTTTTCTCCTGGTGTTCTTGCGGTTCTTCAGGCTGACCAGAGGATAGATCGAACAGCTGAAATCCGAATTCTTCTTCCATCTCCGAGGATGATTCCGATTGCTCGTGAGAAGGGAAATTCGCCGGTTCCAACCTGTTCTCCGGCTCTTCCTTTAAATCGTCAACATCTTCGGACTGTTCTTCATCGAGGGACGGGCTTTCTATCGCAGATGAAAAATCATCGGATTCCACCTCCTCCGAATTCATCTCAGCTACTGCTTCGGCAAGCCCCGGGAGTTCGAAGCGTGAATCCTCTGACTTTTCTACATCTTCATCAAGTGTGATTTCCATGTCTTCATGGCTGTCGGTAAAATCGGCGGGTTCCTGCTCATAGCCTGGGCCTACTATCATGCCGTTTCCTTCAAGATCCGCACCGGGAAGATGGTCGATATCCATTCCTATTCCCCCGCCGGATTCTTCACCTACCAGTGAAGCCAGGAGAAACGGAGGAGCCGGCTCGTAATCGGGGAGGTTCATCTTGGCGGCTTGTCCGGTCAAAGGTTTTTTGCATTTAGGGCAGTTTTGATTGTGGTCAAAGCTTATGTAACCGCATTTTGGACATTTCATTATGTCGATCCTCCAGTGTAAAGAAGGTTGAAAAACCGGGAAAACGGCGGTTCGGGGCCGGTGCGCGGCAGATCAGCATCATCTACAGTCCTTTATCGCGTCCCGGGCCAGCCGGTCGCACCGTTCGTTTTCAGGATGCCCGCGGTGTCCCCTTATGTGTTTCCATTGTATGGCATGTTGTTTTCCGAGTTCGCACAGCTGTTCCCATAAATCCTTGTTTTTGACAGGTTCATTTTGCGAATTCAACCACTTGCGTCGTATCCATCCGGGCACCCATTCGGTCATTCCTTTGACCAGGTAGGAGG
Source organism: uncultured Desulfobacteraceae bacterium (assembly GCA_964463515.1). Lineage (GTDB taxonomy): Bacteria > Desulfobacterota > DSM-4660 > Desulfatiglandales > Desulfatiglandaceae > CAYXDR01. The sequence goes on from CAYXDR010000186.1 coordinate 4,050, forward strand.
AATCCGTTGTCAAAACAACCCTGCAAGGCCGTTTCAGGCACCTGAGGGCTGCAATGGCGGCCATCATTTCCATGCGGTTGTTGGTGGTTTGTTTCTCGCACCCGGAGATTTCCTTTTCTCTTCCGCCGTACCTTAGTATCGCCCCATAACCGCCCGGACCGGGGTTCCCGCTGCAGGCCCCGTCGGTGTAAATTTCTACTAATGAAGAACTGGATGCCATAAAATCCGTACGCCAATTTAAAGATAGGTGTGATCCTATAAGTCCCCAAACCGCTTGAATTGTGCCGCTACAGGGAGTATGTTCCTGAAATAGAAAGATTATAGTGCAAATACATTGCTCCTACAAGGGCGCTGATGAAGAAAGGTTCCCTGAATTGAAAAAATGGGAGAAATGGAGCACGAAAAATTTATCCAGTTATGTTTTGTAGCGGTTTATTGTTTATAATTAGGTAATAAATCTATAATTGTCGATTGACAAGTATTCGTGAGATGGAATATATGAAGAGGATTAATCCCATTGACTGCGGAGTATGAATGTCAAAATTCACCCAATCTCCTGAGGACATTAAAAGCGGGGACAGGGCGGTGCATGCCCAAGGGGGTATGCACCGCTCTTCGGCGAGACTTTCGAGCGAGCGTTACAAGGCTTTTGTTGAAGACATAGAGGAGGGCGTCTACGAAATCGACATAGACGGGTATTTTCTATATTTCAACAATGCATTGTGCAGGGTTTTCGGCTACCCGCGGTCCGATATTCAATTCCGGAACATCCGGAAATTCATGGACCCGGAAAGCGCAAAGCGTGCATTTGCCAGCTTCGAGAATATCTACCGCACCGGGCAAGGAATCACCGATTTTGTCTGGCAAACGGTGGGAAAAAATTCCCAGCCCCGAGTTATATCTCTTTCCGCACATCTGATAAGGAACCAGGAAGGAAAAGGTGTGGGATTCCGCGGCATCGCTCGCGATATCACGCAGAAAACCCGCATCGCCCGTAACAACGAATCACTGTTGAATTTCAGCCTGGCATTGCCAGAGCACCACGAGCTGGACGAACTTCTGGAATTCGTAACGGCTGAAGTTAAACGTATTTTGGAAGTTGAAGGGGCACTGGTGATTTTCCTTGACGAAGAGAAACACGAATTTTTTTTCAAGGCCGCTGCCCACGACGACACCACCGCACAAAGAAGAGCCAAAGAACTGAGATGGCCGGCAGACACCGGGGTTTGTGGAAGGGTTGTCAGGACCGGGGAGCCGTCCGTCGTCGACGATGTTTCCTGTGATCCTGATTTTTACCCGGTGGTTGATTTAAAAGCCGGTTTTACAACAAAAAGCATCCTCGATGTGCCTCTCAGAAGCAGGGATCGTATCATCGGGGTTTTGTCCGCAATGAACAAAAAAGCTGGCAGGTTCGACGATATTGATGCGGAGCTTCTGAATACAATGGCCGGCAGTGTGGCCCTCAGCATAGAAAATGTGAGGTTCGCCGAAGAGCTCAAAGAGGCATACAAGGAAGTTAGCAGCCTTAACCGGGCGAAAGACAAGGTTATCAACCATCTTTCCCATGAACTTAAAACACCCCTGTCGGTGCTGGGCGCATGCCTGAGTATTCTTGAAAGGCGCATAGCCTCTATTCCCAAGGAAACCTGGAGTCCTGTCCTGGATCGTGCCAGGAGAAATTTGGAACGTATACTGGAGGTGCAGTACGAAGTCGAAGATATAATGAGGAATGGAAATTTTCGCACCCATTACATGCTGTCCTCGATGCTTGAAGCCTGCCGTGACGAACTCGTGAGCCTGGTTGAGGAAGAGGGAGGCAGAAGCGATCTTGCCAAACGGGTCTCGGCCCGGATTGACGATATATACGGCCCAAGGGATTACGTACCTGAACTTATAAGACTGGATCAGTTTTTGCCCGGTTTCATAGAGAATTTAACGAAATCCTTTGAGCATAGAAACATTGATTTTGTTACCGAGATTGAACCGGTTCAGCCGGTTTTGATTCCCAGGGATGTGCTCGGAAAGGTCGTCGGCGGCTTGATCAAGAACGCTGTGGAAAATACTCCCGACCACGGGCGGGTGAAAGTTTCGGTTCGTTTCGGCGGAGACGATGTGGAGCTGGAAGTCAAGGATTACGGCGTCGGGATTACCGAGGGGAACCAGCGACGTATATTCGAAGGCTTTTTCACAACACAGGAGACAATCGATTACTCGTCAAAAAGCCCCTTCGATTTCAACGCCGGCGGCAGGGGAGCGGATTTGCTGCGTATTAAGATTTTCTCAGAGCGCTTCGGGTTCCGAATAAAAATGTCTTCCAGACGGTGCCGATTTATACCGGGAGACAGGGACAAATGTCCGGGTGATGTTAAACTTTGTCCGCACTGCAATTCTGTTGAGGACTGCCTCAGCTCCGGGGGGACTGTTTTCACTGTGTTTTTCCGGCCGGCCGGGCAAGGCGAAACGCAGTAGGCCGAAGCCGAAGATTACCTCTGTCTCGGTGGAGAAACGCTGAGATACATGCAGGCGGGTGGCATT
>CAYXDR010000187.1:0-6564 GCA_964463515.1 uncultured Desulfobacteraceae bacterium
CCGCTTTTGCGGGCAAAACCTCGCATCCCAGGCGACAGAGGCCTGACGAACAGGCCAATTTCCAGGTTCCAATCCGGTCACCGGGTGTTATCTGTGAGCATCGCTTGAAATTTTTCAAATCCCAGGTTTTCGATAACATGCGACAGTCTCTGAAACTGCGCCCCCGTGTCAGCATGCTCGCAGTATATCTGGATAGCGCTTCCCAGGATTTCCAGGCTTTTTTCTTCGTCGTAAAGCCCTGGTAAAGATTTGCCCACAATCGGATCGATACCCGATTTACCGCCGAGAAAAATTTTATACCCGCTTTTTCTCCCGATGAACCCTATATCGGCAAGCGTCGAATGGGCGCATGATGCACGGCAGCCGCTGACGCCGATTTTTATCTTGTAGGGGATATCGAGATCGGAGTATTTTTCATATATACGCTCACCAAAGGGGATGGTGTCCACAAGGCCCAGCTTGCAGTACCTCGACCCGACACAGACTCTAGGCTGGTAAACCTGTTTAGGAAATTTGAAATTCGCCCCCTCCGATCTCAACAGCTCCGTCGCCCGCCGGGCCGATTCTTCGGAAAGATCGAGAAGCATGAGCTTCTGGGATATGGTCAGATGGAGACGTGCGCCTTCAGATTCAACAATTCTGTTGACTGTTTCAAGAATCGACGGACCGACCATTCCGGATGCAAATTCCAGTGTCAATGCGTAAGAACCGTCGTTTTGAATAACATAGGGCTCCATTACAACTCCTAAAATAGCAGCCCCGGAAAAGACCGCGGCGCTTTTTGATAAAAAATTAATTTGCTGTTCATTTCGACTTTCCTCATTATCACGATGAGAAAATTTTCTACGACAGGTAACGTTATTATCTCATGACTCTTACTTGGGTTTCAAGTCCCTGTGCCTGTTCGCAATGGCCTCAGCCAGTTTATCGAGCGCGTCTAAATCACCCGCCGACGGCAGCCCCTTGCACAAAACAGGATCCAGCACCTCGACTTTCAAATTGGGAATCATGCCTGCAAGTGTTTCGACTGTCCTTCCTCCCCAGCCGTATGAACCTATGATGGATAAAAATTCAACCTTAGGCCTCAATGCATTGGCGAGAAATGTCGCGTAAGCGGCAAGCGGGTGAGGCCCTGCCAGAACGGTTGGTGTGCCCACCACCACGGTCGCCGCATCCACCAGAGCCATCGCCAGCTTCCCGATATCGGCGACAGGAAGGGAAAACAGCTCGACAGCCACGTCCTTTTCCACGAGCCCGGATGCCAGGTGATCCACCATCTGTTTCGTGCTCCCGTGCATCGATACGTACGGGATCACCACCTGGTTTCGGGGTGGACCTGTCACCCAGTCCACATAGGCATCCATGATCCAGCCCGGCTCGTCATAAATCTGCCCGTGGCTCGGGGCTATCATCTGGATGTCATAGTCTTTGAGCTTTTCTATGTTTTTTGCAATCACGTTTCGAAACGGCATCATGATTTCGGCGAAATAACGCTTCGCCGCTTCATGTACCCGACCCTGGTCCGTTACATAAAGGTCGGAAGTCGCTATATGAGAGCCGTAGAAGTCACAGGTAAAAAGGATGCGGTCTTCCTTGAGATAGGTCACCATCGTCTCCGGCCAGTGGACCCATGGAGTGTGAATGAACTGAAGCGTCTTGTCACCCAGAGACAGGGTCTCACCGTCCTTCACGGTGATAAAGGCCTCCTCCGGTATCTTGAGCAGGTCCACCAGCATCCTCCCGGCCTTATCCGTGACAACGACTTTCGCTTCCGGAAAGGCTTCAAGAACCTGGGGGATGATGCCGGAATGATCCTGTTCGGCATGATGCGAAACAATGTAGTCGATTCTCGAAACGTCGCTCAATTGTTCAATCATTTCGTCGGCCATCGGGGGATCGACCGTGTCCAGCAAGGCTGTTTTTTCGCTGCCTTGAATAAGGTAGGCATTGTAGGAGGTCCCATCGGGAAGAGGGATAAGGGAGTCAAAGAGCCGCCGTTCCCAATCGATCGCCCCAAGCCAGTAAACCTTTTCCTTGATTTTTCTCATCTGCATTGCAATTCCTCCTTGCGCAGGCGTTTTTCAGAGACCCTTTTCTTTCACCTTCTGAATTTTCATGTACAGTATTCAAATATCCGGCCAAGGGCATTGACTTAAGTCAAAGACATCCCCTTCAGTACCGTTGATCATGTATCTTAAATCCACCATTAAAATACCATTTCACTGTGGGACGGGATGCAAGCGGCCGTGGTGCCAGCCCTTTATCGGAGTCGGAATCGGAATCGGTATCGGGGTCGAAGAGACGCCGGGATCAAAGATCGATAGCGAGAGAATCTTACTTTAAAATAACTTTTCTACATTCTCCATGAAAAATGAGGGGTGAATTTGGGTGGATCATAATGATTAGCTGTGGTTGAATAAATTTTTTTATACTTAAAATAGGCAGCCTGCAGATTTGAGGAGGAAATAAAATTCCCTGTAAATGCACAACGACGAGGGAACACCATGCCGAGAGGAACAGTTCGGAAAAAAATACTTCAATGGGGTAAATACATCCTGCTCATGGCGGTTGTGGCCCTGGTTGTATACTGGATTCGATTTTCACCTGTCTCCGTAACGGGTCATCCGGTCAAGCGGGGCGAGATAACCGCTGAAGTCATGGGAACGGGCACGTTGGAGTCCCGCGTTCAAATGACTGTCAGCTCGAAGATCGCAGGAAGGATAACGGCATTGCCGGTTGACCAGGGAGATGCCGCGATCGAAGGACAGGTTTTAGTCCGGCTGGATGACAATGAACTCAAGCAGCAGGTTGAAATCGCCCGCTCGGCTCTGGCCGCTGCGTACGCTTCCCTTGACAGGGCTGAAGCCGAGGCTGTCAGCACCCAGGCGGTTCTTAACCAGGTAAAGGTGGATCACCGGCGCATTCAACAGCTCTACGCCAGCAGGTCCATATCATCAACCGAGATGGAAAGGAGTGCACAGTCTCTAAAGGTGGCGGAGGCGAACGATAACAAATCAAAAGCTGCCGTTATGGAGGCAAAGAAGAAATTGATCCAGGCCCGGAACACGCTCGAGTATCAACAGACCCGGCTGGAGGATACCGTTATAAAAGCTCCATTCAGCGGTCTTATCGTCGGCAGAGACAAGGAAATCGGGGACATCGTCGTTCCGGGCACGCCCATTTTCCTGCTCATTTCCACAACAGATTTATGGGTAAGCGCATGGGTGGATGAAACGGAGATGAATAAGCTCGCCCCCGGCCAGAGTGCCCGGGTGGTTTTTCGTTCCGAACCGGACACCCCTTATCGAGGCAACGTGGCGCGTCTGGGACGTGAAACGGACAGAGAGACCCGCCAATTCATTGTAGATGTCGAGCCTGATCGTCTACCTGGAAATTGGGCCGTAGGGCAGCGGGCGGAGGTATTCATCCAAACGGCGCATAAAACGGATGCCGTGCTTCTTCCTTCGAACACTATCCTAATTAAAGACGGGGGAAAGGGAGTGTTGGTGGAAGACAAGGGCCGGGCGGTTTGGCGCCCCGTTAAAATCGGGCTCCGTGGTAAGGAAGAAGTGGAGGTCGTCGAAGGGCTCGAGCCCGGAGAAACGGTTATTACAGCGCCGGGCTCAAAAGACATTTCCGCGGGGAGAAAGGTTAAAGTGACAGATGAACCTGGCCGTTAAGGATATCCGTCACAATCTCGGACGATTTGCATTGACCGGTGTCGGGATCGGGATGCTGCTGATGATGGTCATGGGAATGGTGGGCATTTATCGAGGCCTGATCGAAGATGCCACCCTTCTCATAGACAACCTCGGAGCCGACATATGGATCGTGCAGAAAAATACGAGGGGACCTTTCGCCGAAGTGTCCCGGGTTCCAAGAAACCTTCTTGATCGTGTGGCCGTCGTCCCCGGCGTGGCCAATGCCAGGGAATTCGTTTATCATATGATCCAGCGCGAGTATCAAGGCAAACCCTTGCGGATCGGCGTCGTCGGTTTGAGCTGGCCCATCGACAAAGGGGAATGGTTGCCCTTGATAGCCGGCAGGCCCCTGGCTCAAACTCATTATGAAATGATAGCCGATGAGAAGCTGGGCATACCACTTGGAGAAAAATTGCGTCTCGGCAAAGAAACGTATAACGTCGTCGGCATTACAAAGGGCATGATTTCTTCCGGGGGTGACGGCTTGGCATTTTTCACCGTGGATGATGCCCAGTTCATTCAATTCGATGCCCCGGGCGAAGCGGTGCGCCTGGAGCGCGCCTCGCGTTTTGAGAGGGGGACGAAAGCCGATATCGGGCACACGCAGCCATCTCTGCTTGAGAGGGCTCTCGGGCCGTCGACGTCCATTCCTGCACTCGGCCCTCCCGCGATCAGTGCAGTTATCGCCACCCTCAAACCCTCCTTCGAATTTTCGGCTGTTTCATCGGTGCTGTCAGGCTGGAGCGATGTTTCTGTTTACACAGCTGAGGGCCAGCGACAGCTGATGCTCAAGGGCATGGTGGAAATGGCCAGGAAACAAATCGGGTTTTTCACCGCACTGCTTGCATTGATCTCCGCAATTATCATGGCCCTGATCCTCTATACCCTCACACTTGAGAAAGTGCACGAAATAGCGCTTTTGAAATTAATCGGCGCACCCAACCGGGTTATCCTGTCCATGATCCTGCAACAGGCTCTTTTCCTCGCTGTCACCGGCTATGGGATAGCATATCTGGCAGGCCGGAAGATTTTCCCTCAATTCCCACGCCGTGTCATTTTATTGGATAATGATTTGTTTTTGCTGGCCCTCATTGTTCTTGGAATCTCCCTGGCATCCAGTATCCTGGGGATATACAGGGCGGTAAAAGTGAACCCCAATGAAGCACTGGCCGGGTAACGAAATGACAGACAAGGCAATAGCCGTCGAAACTCAAAAACTTACAAAAATTTACGGGAAGGGCAATACCGAGGTCATCGCCATGCGCGATGTGGACCTGAGCGTAAGCAAGGGGGAAGTGGTAGCTCTGCTGGGGCCGAGCGGTTCCGGCAAATCCACGCTTCTCACAGCTGTGGGACTCATCAACCCACCCACCTCCGGCAAAGTCATGATCAACGGCACCCCGGTTCTGGATGGTCCGTATGCTTTGCTCAATCTTACCACTTTTCGTCGTAACCACATCGGTTTTGTGTTTCAAAAATCCAACTTGATCCCGTTTCTATCCGCCTGCGAAAACGTGCGGGTGGCTCTTGAACTGAATGGGATACCGGGGAGAAAAGCCAAAAAGAAGGCGATGGAACTCCTGGAATACCTCGGGATGGCGGACCGGGCGGAGAACTTGCCTGCAATGCTGTCAGGCGGCCAACAACAACGGGTTGCCGTGGCAAGGGCACTTGCAAACCGACCGAGCCTGATCCTGGCGGATGAACCCACCGCGGCACTGGACAGCGTCAGAGGAAGGCAGGTAATGGAGCTTTTCAGCAAAGTCGCTCATGAACAGAACGGGGCGGTCATCGTCGTCACCCATGACCACCGGGCACTGGATGTATTCGACCTGATTTATGAAATGGAAGACGGCAGGATACGATTAAGGCCCTCAGAACCTGAAGACTCTCAACCGACATGATACCTGTTTTATCGATGCACACCGAATACTGCCGTATTTGCGCCCCCGAGGCCCGTTTCAACCATCGGTGATTCCTGTGCCGGGTCGTAGCCGGCTCTTTTTCCACTCGTGAAAACGGTTCGCCAGCCACGGAGCCTTCTGAAACAGAAAAACTCCGATAAAAGCAGTGAAAACAACATAAATTCCGCTGAAAACCCGCAATCCGGGCATTGCCAGGCTGGCGATTATCGCAGAGAACTCACCTCGCGCCACGAGGGAAAGGCCACCGCGCATGGAAACCTTGGGAGTCAACCCGAAAAAGCGTCCGCCGATATACCCGGTAATGATTTTCCCTGCAACAGCCCAAAACAAGCAGAACACAAGGAACCCCATGATAGGAACCCCCTCTCCCAGCCTGATCGTAGTGCCGAACCAGAAGAAAAAAAATGGAAGAGTGACATCACGGATTGGAAGGAAAAGATGTTCCACATCCTGGGATCTTCCGGTTTCCGAAAGCATCATTCCCGCGAGAAACGCGCCAAGGATTTCAGACAACCCAAGCGCCAGAGCCAGGCCGGCGTAGCCCAAAGCGATGCCAGCCGCCAGCAGAGGCATGAATTCCTTTTCCAGGTGTCGGGCGATAAAATGACCCAGCCGCCGGAACCCATAAAATCCTATCAAAACGGCTCCTGACATAAGAAGCAGAATCTTGACAACCAACACAAACAGGAACACGGGATCCACGACACCGCTAGCTCTTACGGCGGCCAGGATGGATACCAGTACCGGTGCAAGGAGATCCTCGAAAATCAGCAACGCCAGAATAAACTCCGCTTCCGGGTTGGCGAGTCTTTTCTGATCTTCCAGCAATTTTACAGATATGGAAGAACTCGTTGCATATGCCACCGAACCGACCACAAATGCAGACAAAGGATCCAGGCCGATTACAAAGGCCGCAGCCATAACGACCCCGAGATTGA
>CAYXDR010000188.1:0-6514 GCA_964463515.1 uncultured Desulfobacteraceae bacterium
ACGCGTGGTGGCAATAAAAACACTGGCCTCAGCTATATCCATCGGAGTTGGCGGATCCGTGGGAAGAGAAGGCCCCATCGTACAGATCGGTTCGGCTATAGGTTCGGCTATCGGCCAGGTTTTGAATGTCTCTACCGGCAGACTCCGTACCCTGGTGGGATGCGGTGCTGCCGGCGGGATAGCCGCTACCTTCAATGCCCCGATTGCCGGTGCCATGTTCGCCCTGGAGGTGATTCTCGGAGATTTCGGGTTAGCCACTTTCAGCCCCATCGTCATCTCGGCGGTGACTGCAACTGCGATTTCCAGGGCATTTCTCGGCGATTTCCCTGCTTTCTTCGTCCCATCGTATTCTCTGGTGAGCGCTTGGGAGTTCCCTTTATACCTGGTTTTGGGGGTGGTTTGTGCGGCGGTGGGCGTGGCCTTCACACGGGTGCTCTATAAGACCGAAGATGTAATCGACGCGCTGCCGGTGCCGGAATACCTGAAGGCGACTATGGGCGGGATGATCATGGGGTGCACAGCCTTAATTTTTCCCCACGTGCTGGGGGTGGGCTACGGGGGCATCGACATGGCCTTGATGCAGCACCTGGGCTGGTTCATGATGTTGGTCCTGGTAATAGTGAAGGTCCTTGCCACGTCTTTGACCATAGGCTCTGGTCTTTCAGGAGGGATATTCGCTCCCAGCCTTTTTATCGGGGCCATGGCCGGCGGAGCTTTCGGCAGTTTGATCCATCCCCTTCTGCCGGCGCACACCGCCTCTCCCGGTGCTTACGCGATAGTGGGGATGGCAGCGCTTGTCAGTGCTACAACCCATGGTCCCCTTACCGCGATTCTGATACTTTTCGAGATGACCGGGGACTACAAGATCATCCTGCCCCTTATGATTACCTGTATCGTGAGTTGCCTTCTTGCGGGAAGGTTTTTCAGGGATTCTATCTATTCCATGAAGCTGACAAGGCGGGGTGTTGACATTCGGGCCGGCCGAGAGGTGAACATCCTCAAGGGCATCAAAGTGAAGGATGTTATGAAGCCGGAAGTCGAGACCGTCACCAGGGATATGAAAATCGAGAACCTCGCGCTGACTATAACAAAAAGTAAATACAACAGCTTCCCGGTTCTGGATGACAGGGGCTGCCTCTGCGGTATTCTTTCCTACCAGGATTACTCGGAAGCACTTTTCAACCCTGACCTTAAAGATCTGGTCGTCGCAGGCGACATAGCCAGTTCGCCGGTGGTGACCGTGACTACGGAAGACAATCTTTACGATGCGATGGAGAAGTTGACCCGCCGGGACTTCTCGATCCTGCCGGTGGTCGCGCCTGACGACGGATGCAGGCTTTTAGGCGTACTGACCCGGAGAGACATCATCAGCGCTTATGACAAGGCGGTAATCAAGCAGAACGTCCTGAGCATTGACGCCCGCAAATGATGTGCGTGAAAACCCTGTTCGTCATGCCGGTTCCACTACAATCTCCTGTTCGTTCATTACCGATTTGAACCGAGATGCGTCTCCATGGACCGTGCCGATGAGGTTGACCGGGCTCGCAGCCACTATCCTGCCGGGGGTGCTCATTGGCGTGGGACCGAAAAAAATACAGAACGCCCGTCCGGGAGGCCAGTAGGCGAGATCTCCCTCCTTGACCACGTCGCCTGCGCCTTGTTCAAGATCCATTTCGACAGGGAGAGTAAAATAGATTTCATCCCCCCACGTATTGAAGGAACCCCGGTAGGGTAGTATCCGCACTATGGCTTTCGCTGTTTCGGTGTCGTTGAGTTCGGCTTCTGCAGTCAGTGGTCCTGTTTTGATCCTGATTTTCATCGTTTTTAGGCCTCCTGAGATCTTTAACTGCTTGTTTACTCTTTATCTTCGACGTCGATGCGAATCTTTTTGGTTTCAGTGAAATCAACGTTTTCTGAAAAAAAGGCGTATAGGCGAATTTTTGAGTCCGCATTCCTCTCGCAGGCGGTTGGTTATGAATCTTTCATATGAAAAATGAACCAGCTTGGGGTTGTTTACAAACAAACAGAAGGTCGGAGGGAGAATCCCGACCTGGGTGGCATAATAGAATTTGAGGCTTCCTCCACCGCTTCTGCGCGGTGCATGACGGGCGGTTGCACCCTGGATTATTCGGTTGAGAGCACCTGTGCCGACCCTGGCACACATCTGATCGTAGACAAGATTAACAGAATGAAAAAGGGCTATAACCTTCTCCCCGGTGAGCGCGGACACGTTTAGCCTGGGCGCGAAGGGCATGAATTTGAGATGGGTTTCGATGCCTGTATCTATCATCCCTTTTTCGGCATCGTCGCGTTTCACAAGGTCCCATTTATTGACCGCCGTGACAATTCCTTTACCCCGCTCCAGGGCGTAGCCGCATATGCGGGCATCCTGCTCGGTTACGCCTTCGGCCGCGTCTATCAAAACAACGGCCACATGGCATCTGTCCAGGCTCTTGATAGCCCTTATCATCGAAAATTTGTCTATTTTTTCATGAACCCTTGCCTTTCGCCGTATCCCGGCCGTGTCCACCAGGGTGTATTTCCTTCCACCGTACGTGAAAGGGGTATCGACAGGGTCCCTTGTGGTGCCGGGGATATTGCTTACAACCAGTCTTTCGCTTCCAAGGATACGGTTTATAAGTGATGATTTTCCTGCGTTTGGCTTTCCAACTACGGCCACACGGATGATTTCCATGTCCCTGACGGTTTTATCGTCCGTTTCAAAACCTTCGAGAACCAGACTCATAAGATCGCGCAGGCCGTAGCCGTGAGCCGAAGAAAGGGGGTGGACTTCCCCGAGTCCGATCGAGTGGAATTCGGCGGTCAGATGATCGTGCTCAGGCCCATCTATTTTGTTTGCAGCCAGAAAAATTTTTTTTCCGGTTTTTCGAAGCATGCCGGCGATTTCGATGTCTCCGGGCATCAATCCCTGTCGGGCGTCGACCAGGAACAGTATCCTGTCGGCTTCACGAACAGCTTCCTCGATCTGTTCGTTCATCTTGTCGAGAAGAGGGTCTTTGCCCGTGTCGTCAAATCCGCCGGTATCGATGATGGTGATTTCGGTCCCATGGTAGTCGATGGTTTTGTAAAGCCTGTCCCTGGTGATGCCCGGCCTGTCGTCCACCAGGGCGGAGCGGGAACGGGACAGGCGGTTGAACAGGGTGGATTTGCCGACATTGGGTCTGCCGGTTATCACTATTACCGGGGCCATTAGCTTTCCATGCTCCCAATTTTATCCCAAATATTTTTGCACATAGTTGCTGACGCCTCACAAGCTTTATGTAATTCTTCCGGCCTTCGAGGCAATACTATGCGGTTTATCAACCGCCGGGTCAAGGTGATTCGTCGCAGAATCCGTTTAAATGGTGTTCATCTTCCGGCTTGACTAAATATATGAATACCGATAAGTTCCGAGGCGGATAGAAACTTGAAACGGGCTCTTTGCTGCCATGACAACAAAATACATTATCATTACCGGGGGTGTGCTTTCCGGCCTGGGAAAGGGTATCGCAGCCGCTTCCATCGGTCACCTTCTTTCCTCACGCATGAAAATCATTCCGGTCAAATGTGACGGATATCTTAACGTCGACCCAGGCACCATGAATCCTTTTGAACACGGTGAGGTCTTCGTGCTTGATGACGGCGGAGAAGTGGACATGGATTTCGGTCATTATGAGCGGTTTCTCGGAGTTCAGTGCTCGAGCTCATGGAATCTGACCATGGGTAAAGTGTTCGATATGGTAAGACAGAAGGAACGGCGGGGGGACTACCTTGGGAAAACCGTTCAATACATCCCGCATGTCACGGATATCATCAAGAACCATATATTCGAAATCGCATCCCGCGAGAATCCGGGTTTAATTATCGTAGAAATCGGTGGTACGGTCGGGGATATCGAAAATGAGCTTTTCCTCGAAGCTATGCGTCAGATCAAGGAAGACGTTGGCAGGGAGAATATAATATACATACACCTTACCTATGTGCCCATACCTCACGGGGTAAACGAACAGAAATCAAAACCCACCCAGCAAAGTGTCAACCTCCTTAAGCAGCGGGGTATATTCCCGGATATCATCATAGGTCGTTGCTCAGAGTTTCTAACACGAAAAATAAAGAGCAAGATTTCCAGCTTCTGCGATGTTCATCCCGATGCTGTGATAACCGGCCTCGACGTGGATGATATTTATGAGCTGCCGTTGATTTTCGAGCAGGAAAAACTTCCTGAGATCATCCATAAAAAACTCAATATCTACAGCCCCCCAGACCTTCGAAGGTGGAAAGAGCTGATAGAAAACCTGCGCAATCCATCGAGCTCTATAACCGTGGCGATGTGCGGGAAATACACCGAGCTCGAGGACTCCTATGCCTCGATCATAGAGGCTCTCAATCATTGCTCCGCCCATCTGCGCTGCAGGGTGGAGTTGAAATGGATTGAAACCAGCGGCCTCAACGATTTTTCCTGTCTTGAAAACGTCGACGGAATTATTGTGCCGGGGGGGTTTGGAAGCCGTGGCGCAGAAGGAAAAATCCGTGCGATTAGGATGGCCCGGGAGCGCGGGATACCTTTTTTAGGATTATGCCTGGGCCTTCAGCTCGCTGTGATCGAATTCGCCCGGAACGTCTGCGGCCTCGAAAAGGCTGACTCCACGGAAATGAATCCCGAAACCCCTGATCCGGTCATCGACATCCTGCCCGAGCAGAAGGATATCACTGAAAAGGGCGGCACTATGAGATTGGGGGCCTATACCGCGCTGCTCGATAAATCGAGCATTGTCCATTCCCTTTATGGTTCCCACGAAGTCTCCGAGCGCCACCGCCATCGCTACGAAGTTAATCCATTGTACCATGATGTGCTGCGCCTTAACGGCATGGTTTTAAGCGGCCTGTCTCCGGACGGCAAGCTCGTGGAGTTCATCGAATTGCCTTCCCACCGTTTTTTTGTAGCGACCCAGGCCCACCCGGAACTCAAATCTCGTATGGATAGGCCGGCACCACTTTTTTATGGTTTCGTCGCGGCCTGCCTTCCAGCAAGCGCCGTTGACAAAACCATTGAAAATGTTCAATAATCAATAGCAATGCCTCGGCCGGCAGCCAGGCGCAGCACCCGGAAAAAAGATCGGCAGGGTATGCCGGAGCGGTTATGGAGAAAAGATATCTGTGCATATTCAGAGGAGTAAACGGGGATGAGGCCCGTTTCAAAGAAGAAATGCACCGATTCGGGCTCAGCGAAGAGTTCCTGGATCGATTGATGGCCAGGGCCCCGGTCGTGGTCAAACGCGGTGTGCAGCTCAAGGAGGCGCGTAAATATTTTGATATTCTCCAGGATGCAGGAGGAATCGTTTCAATAGTCGAAAACGGAGTGAGCACGGAAGAGGGGAAACGCAGGGGCGTCACTCGGATCGCACCCTTCGAAGCTTTTGTGATGTGCCCTGAATGCGGGTTCAAACAACCAGCGTCGACCAGATGCGTGAAATGCGGGCGAAGGCTTGGAGGCGGGGCGCAATGAGCGATGTCATCGATCTCGGGCGTAAGCGTGTTGCAAGGGCGGCGGACAGAGCCTTCCGCAACTGGAGGAAGCGGTTCAATGAAGAATTCTGCGTTGATACGACTTTTTCAGGGATTTCAATGCCCACGCTGTCTTTTTTGGCCCTTGGAAAGGAAGCTTCGTCATTCTACTTTTACGACCTGATTATGAATATAAAGGGAATGGGCTCCGGCTTCGAGTTTAACATGTTGAATCCGGCCCGGAAGATGCTGGTAACTGATCAATATTTGTTCCTGCTCGACCAAGCCCGCTATGAATGCATGCGGCGGATCGGGTGGCTTCAGAGCAGGCCTGGCGAGGGCTTGACGATCGTCGAGCTCATTGAAGACTTCGACACAATTGCGCCTTCGCTCCAGGCGGAAATTCCGGAGCTTGCCGTTTCCCATCCCCGCTACGAGGAGTTCATCGGCTTAAGGGCGATAGAAAAGGAATCTTTTATCCGGGGGCTCATTCCGGCCGCTCTTGACGAGATCGAAGATTATTCCTCCACCCTGTAAACCTTGTCGTTTTCCCTGACCCTTTCGTTTGTTTTTATACCCACGAGGTCTCCTGGTCCGGCTTCTTCCACCGGGCTGTTGTCGATTTCCATGCTGGTGACGGTTTGAGTGAAATCGGTGGTATGACCCTGGAATCTCAGCGTGTCGCCCCTTTTAACCGGGGCCTGTATCTCGAGGGCGGCAACGCTGGGCTTGGCAAAGAATTTCACGACTACTGCAACCTGTTCTTCGGCCATGGATAACCTCCTCTTTTCGGGTTTTTAGGCGGTTTTCATTCGGAAATACCGAATGGAAACCAGGGGGAAGCGATATTTCATCATGGAATTTGCAATAATCAATGTAAACAATCGTTGCTCACTTAATATCCCTGTTCAGCAATAAAGTCAAGTTTGATGAACTCGTAAATGATGGCCTCGTAAAAGTCAAAATAACGATGTCCCTCGGGGTCGGGGTCGCTATCGGGATCGGTATC
>CAYXDR010000189.1:0-254 GCA_964463515.1 uncultured Desulfobacteraceae bacterium
GAACCAATAACCGTTGTCCGGATTCATCAAGTGAACACCGGCCGTATAATCGTTTCCGAGGTGCCTGTAGTTGACGGAAAATCAGCTGTCGAAGGTGACCACGCCATTGACGGCGTACCTGGAACCGGTGCCAAGGTGGTTCTGGATTGGTCTGACAGTGCCGGGGCTATCACGGGTAAACTGCTTCCAACAGGAAACGTAACAGATGTACTTGAAGTGGAAGGTATCGGAGAGATAGAGGTCAGCCTGGTTGA
>CAYXDR010000189.1:264-5000 GCA_964463515.1 uncultured Desulfobacteraceae bacterium
GCTGGCAACCTGGGACTTTCCGGTACTGAAACGCCTCAGGAAATCGACGGCGATGCACAGCTTCTTGACCGCATCGAACGGATCCGCAGCAATGCGGCGGTGGCTCTGGGTTTATGTGAAGACTGGACGAAAGCAACTCGTCAAGTTCCCTACACACCTTTTTTCGCCATTTGTTCACCACCCGCTTCGTACGCTTCCTGGACAACCGGAGAAAAGATAGCCGATGATGCAGTAGACCTTGTTGTCCGTCTGCTTTTTATGCAAAAAATGCATAAGGCCTATCCTGTCACTGGTACTGTGTGCACAACTGCCGCTGCCATGATCCCCGGCACTGTGGCTAATCGTTTGTCCCGGCCCGGGGTTCGTGAAAGAAGAGAGGTTCGGATCGGTCATCCGTCCGGAATAATCGCTCCGGAAGGAAAAGTCGAAAAGATGGGGGAGAACTTCGAGCTGAAAAGGGCCACTGTGGACAGAACCGCACGATATATTATGAAGGGTTTTGCGTGCATCCCTAAATCTACCTTGTCGCTGTAGAAAGCAGCTGGAAAGGAAATATAAGATGCTTGCACCAGGAACTTCGATCGTAATGACAAAGGGCTACAAAGGTGTAACTGGACAAATCCTGGATCAAATGGATTCCATGCTGGAATTTTACGTGGTACGTCTCGAAAACGGCATGCATCCGGTTGTGGGACCGTCCGCGTTTGATGTAATTTGTGCTCATCCGGAAGTACCGGATGAAAAATAGGTTTGGTGGAAAGACCGGATCCGAAGTGTATAATGAAGCAGGACGACCGAATGAGTGAAGGCAAGGAAGAGGAAAAGCATAAGCGTATTTCGATAAAGATCCGCGAAATGGAAATAGACGACCTTGCGGATGTGTTTCATCTTGGTGAAGAGATCTTCAGCGTTGAAAGAACCCCTAATACCTATCGTACCTGGGATGAGTATGAGGTTATCGAACTGTATTATGCTGACAGTGAATTCTGCATCGTAGCGGAAGTTGATGAACGCATAGTCGGCTTTGCGTTGGCAACAACGGTCACCAAGGCGCGTTCTGCTTGGAAATACGGCCATTTGATATGGCTTGGGGTAGCCCCGTCCCATCAGCGTTCCGGGGTAGCAGAACGTCTTTTTAAACGTTTCCGTGAAATCATGCTGGCCAACAAGGTAAGAATGCTTGTGGTAGACACCGATGCGGAGAATCTTCCAGCCTTGAGGTTTTTTCGAAAACTGGGCTTCGGAAACCCCACGCGACACATCTATATGACAATGAATTTAACGATGCATCGCCAGAACCAGAAGAAAATAGACAATGGCGAATAAAAATAAAATATTGAACTCCGAAATACAGCCAAGCAGACTGAAAAGGCTTTTTCGCAGCCTGGTGGATATCTATAGCCCTTCAGGGAAGGAAAAAGAAATAATCGAATTCCTCTCCCTCTACCTGAAGAGGGCTGGACTTCCACCTAGGCTTCAGGAAGTTGACGAAAATCGTTACAATCTCCTCGTTCTGCCGGAAGAAACAGATGTCGAAGTGGCCTTTGTAGGGCATGTTGATACTGTTACGGCGCATAACCTGGACACATTCGGCTTCAACCAAGAAGGAGATGTGATCAGAGGGCTTGGAACGGCTGACATGAAAGGCGGATGTGCTGCGTTAATCGAGGCTTTTACCGTGGCCAGGGAGTCCGGATTCAGCGATCCCCCCGCCGCCCTGTGCCTGGTTGTCGGAGAAGAAGAGGAGGGGGACGGTGCCGAGGCCCTGCTGACGGAATATCATTTTCCATGGGCGGTAATCGCAGAGCCCACAGGGCTGAAACCCTGTCTTTCCCACTACGGTTATGCGGAGATTCGACTCACTACAGCCGGGGAAAAAATTCATGCTTCGATGGCGAAGATGACGGATAATGCAGTGGAAGTCATGCTGATACTCATCCTGGATATTTCGCGCCATATCCAGACAGAAAGACCCGAGCTTGTTTACAATATCCGAGATCTTTTCAGTGCACAGGCAGGCTTTGCGGTGCCTGACCGCTGTGACGCTTCAATAGACCTGCATCTTCCGCCGGCGGCCCCCATCGGAGAAATAATAACTGAGATCGAAGAACTGACAGCAGATCCCAGGTATAACCACGAAGGTGTTGAGACCCAATTCAGGGTGGTTACCATAGACGCCGGATACTCCCTTCCAGAGAGAGGCTTCCTGATTGAGGCCCTCAGGGCGGTGTTTCCCGCTTTTTCCCTTGAATGGAAACCAGGGGCCTTCAGGAGCCACTCCGACGCCAATCGCTTTTGGGCGGGGGGTACCAAACCGGTCCTGCTGGGACCTGGGGACCTGGCAAAAGCCCATTCCCCGGATGAATCCATTTCTTTTGCTGAAATTGAAAAGGCCGCCGGCCTTTATACCAGGCTGCTCGGCGGAGGGTTCTTTTGATAATAAGCGCTAGTAGAAGAACCGATATTCCAGCCTTTTATACAAAATGGTTAATAAATAGGTTACGGGAAAAATTCTGCATAGTGCAAAACCCCTTCAACCCTGCAAGCCTTCACCGCGTCTGTCTTGAACCCGGCGAAGTAGATGCAATAGTTTTCTGGACGAGAAACGCCGAACCGATCCTCAAATATCTTCCGGACCTTGACCGGGCCGGGTACCACTATTATTTTCATTATACAATCACCGGAAGTCCGCGATGCCTGGATCCCTACTGCCCTGCACCGGATGATGCGGTTGAGACTTTCAAAAAACTGGCGAAAGCCATAGGGCCGCATAAAGTTATATGGAGATATGATCCAATAGCTTTCACTCTCGAAACCGGTACTGAATTTCACCGGGAGATGTTCAAATTTCTTGCCGTCAACCTGCGCGGTTTTACTAAAAGAGTGATGATAAGCCTGGTGCAGGTATACAGGAAGAACAGGCGGCGCCTGGGGCAGGGGGCTTCGATGCTGCTTGATCCTGGCGAGGAAGAAGTCGAGGACTTGATGAAAACACTGGCGTCGATCGCCCTGGCGAACGACATGGAAATTTATGCATGCGCCCAGGAAACCGACAGGAGTAAGCTGGGAATAAGAGCCGGAGCCTGTATTGACCCCGAATTGATCAACAGGTTGTTCGGGCTCAATGTAAGCGGACGCAAAGACCCTGGGCAGCGTGCCGCGTGTCGGTGTGCAGTAAGCCGGGATATCGGTTCATATGATACATGCATATATGGATGCCGTTATTGTTATGCGACGACAAGCATCGAAAGGGCACGCCGCCGTTTCGCCGCCCATGATCCGTCGAGCCCAATGCTGGCACCACCGGTGTGATCCTTTGCCGCATAAACAGCCGAGGAGCCTGCGGAGGTAAGACAGCAGGACTTTAAGGATAAAATGCAACTTTAATGGACTATACGCTTAAAACCTTTGATAAATGAGATGATATGCCAGAGGCAGCAGCTGTTTCTGATCAGGGGAATAGAAGACGAATGGAGGACTTTCATTTTCTTGACACCGACTTCGGCGGCACCGGAAATGTCTTTGCAGGAGTTTATGATGGGCACAGCGGCGAATATGCCGCCAAACATGCCGCGGCCCGGCTTCACCTATACTTTTTCCATTGTCTTCGAGAGGGAATGGCCCCGTCCGCAGCTTTCCGCGTTTCATACAAAAAGACCTCGGAAGACCTGAAGAGCCAGGATTCGGGGACTACTGCGGCCACATTGCTACTGGACCAGCGGCATGTTCACACAGCTAATGCAGGGGACTCAAGGATTATTGTTGTGGGCGAGGGCGGAGCCACGCAGCTGAGCGTGGATCACAGGCTTGACGATTCGGGGGAATTCAAGAGAATAACGCTCGCGGGAGGAAAGATAGACTATCCCTATGTAATTAAAGGATTGCAGGGACTTATGCCTACACGGTCCTTGGGTGACGAATATTTCAGGGATGTAGGTGTAATTCCGGAGCCGGCAACCCGTGTCCACGAAATCCTAGAGGGGGACAAATGGCTGATTGCGGCAACCGATGGTCTCTTTGACGAGCTGGACAACGAAGAGGTAACCCTTCTCTGCTCAGGGCATACGGAACCACGCCTTGTGGCCGAAACGCTTGTCAGAGAAGCGTTAACCAGATGCGCCCGGGCGGATAATACGACGGTGATCGTGATTAAACTCCATTGAACGACATTCTTTTAGGTCATTTGGTATTATGTACGGCACGAACGGAAATAATCAACGAGAAACGCTCCGCAGGCGCATAATGACAATGCTGAGGCAGGGGCCGGCCACAGCCATAGATATCTCTCAAGGCCTCGGTATAAGTGAAAAGGAAGTTTATTCCCACCTCTCTCACGTAGCCAGGACAGTAGCTTCGGGTGGAGAAAAACTCCTGATTCATCCGGCGCAATGCCTGAAATGCGGTTTTCTTTTCTCGAAAAGAAACAGATTCCGGCCCCCCGGCAAATGTCCCTGTTGTAAATCCACGCATTTAAGGAAACCGGCTTACGAAATCGTAAGAGTCTAACCTGCTCTTTTGGAAACCTGCAGTGCACTGAAATTTTCATCCCAGGGGCTGATACACCAGCAGGCCTGTTCACGAATGCCTGCGCAGTCTGCCCGCCGTGTCTTTAAACCACTGAAGCAGGCGTGGCCGTACTTTCACTGTTACATAAAGATCTCCGGCTTCCCCGCCGTTTTTCCCGGGATTTCCCATGCCGCGCAGCCGGAGCACACTGCCGCTTTTCGTGCCGCGTG
>CAYXDR010000189.1:5010-6496 GCA_964463515.1 uncultured Desulfobacteraceae bacterium
ACCTCCTTTACGGGCAAGTTCCCCTGATATGACGATTCCGTCTTGCCGGTCTTTCCCCTTTCGTGGGACAGCAAAACCCAGCTTCCGGCTTATACCCTCCGCAAGAAAGCTGCCCATTTTTCCGCGCGGGAAAAGACGGCCGAAGGTTTTCCCATTTAGACCAGGGGTGGTAAAAACGAAACCTCGGGCGAAGGCACCGGGGCGGCGGTATTGAAAAGTGCGGTAGAACTGACCATGGCCCTGTTTGAAAAGATCCTCGAATCCTCTGATGCCGAACATTTTGCTCAGCTCCTCGAAAATGTCTTGGATATCGGATCCTTCAAAAATATCTTCCCGGGAGTATCTTTCCCTGAAGCGGTCCTGTGCAGAAGTGCCGAAGCGTTGCCTTAAAAGATCATAATTGCGCCTTTTCTCCGGGTCTGAAAGTACTGCATAAGCCTCATTGACCTCGCCCATTCGTTCCGCGGCGTCTGAATCCTTGTTACGGTCCGGATGAAACTGAAGCGCCTTTTTTCTGAAGGCCCGTCTTATTTTGTCGCTGTCGGCATCGTAGTCGACCCCGAGAATACCATAATAGTCTTTTTCAGTCATCGATACTCCAGAAGCGTCTTTTTAATATTGACAATCTCTGGTTTTCGCGACCTGGCTGGTCCTTGAGCGAAAAATTTGTCTGGATAAAAACACTCGTTTAATTATAATGATCATGTTGTTGATTTCAATCCGTATATGAAGTTCGACGAATGGCCCCTTTCCCTGTCACACGTAAAGAAAGGAACCGATTATGAAAAACGCCGTTATTACAATCCTGTCTCTGTTCTTGGCAGGAGCCGTTGCTTTCGGAGTGGTCACACGAAAAAATTTTGTTGAAAAGGCCGATTTGCTGGAAAACGAACGTGAAGAGCGTGCTTCAGTCGAAAAACAACTGGAAGGAGCAGAGCTCGACTCCGAACGATCTATCGGAAAACTGGAAAATTCTCTTGAATCGCTACGCAAAAAACTGAAAAAAGCCGAAAGTTCAGAAGCGGAAACGAGCAAACGCTTCCAGTCCCTGGAAAAGGAGTGCCTGCGACAGACCGCAATGCTGCGCAATGAAGTCGCCTCGCTGGTATCGCAGAGGGAAGAAATAGAAGCTGAAATTGACTCGGTTAAGGCTGAAAAAAAATCAAAGATTTCTGAGATGGAGAAACAACTCCGCAGCTGCAAAAACGAGGTGGAGACACTGGAAAAGACCGTTTCCGAAGCGGAAGACAGGGCCGATAAAATTTCCAGCCAGGCAGCTTCTCAAAAAGCTTTGATGTCAGAGAAAATAGATCAATTGCTCAAGAAGCTCGAAACAGAGAAGCAAAGATGCATATCGCTCGAAGAGGAAAAAGCTGCCTATATTTCCGAGTGCCGGGAGCGTGTTGAAGATTTAAAGGAAAAAATTGCGCTGAAAGATACAGAAATCGCCGACCTCGGTGAAACTTTGGCCCGAATTGAAAATAAA
>CAYXDR010000190.1:0-6482 GCA_964463515.1 uncultured Desulfobacteraceae bacterium
TGACCGTGGAGGAAAACCTGCTGGCGGTTTTGGAAACGCTTGATATTTCAGCGGGTGAACGCAGGGTGCGGCTCAATCGCTTGTTGGCAGAGCTCAATATAGCACATCTTGCCGGTCAGAAGGCCACGTCCCTTTCCGGGGGGGAAAGGCGGAGACTTGAGATTACAAGGGCGCTCGTGACAGAGCCCCGATTCATGCTGCTGGACGAGCCGTTTGCCGGGATCGATCCATTGGCTGTAAGAGATATCCAGAACATCGCAAGGCAGCTTAAATCAAGGGGGCTTGGAATAATTATTTCAGATCACAATGTGCGCGAGACCTTGAATGTTTGCGATTATGCCTACATCGTCGGCGGAGGGGGGATAATCGAGCAAGGACTTCCAGAAGATATTGTTCAGAGCAAAATTGTGCAGAGTGTTTATCTTGGAGAGAACTTCAACTTGTAATTATAGCGCTGGTGCGCATATGACAGTCAACTATGGGATTAGAGCTACGGCAGTCACTTAATTTGACACAGCAGCTGATCATGACGCCGCAGCTGCAGCAAGCTATAAAATTGCTGCAGCTTTCGCGGCTTGAGCTGTTGGACACTATTTATGAAGAGATGGAGGCAAACCCCGTCCTTGAGGAGCAAACCTCGGGCGAATCGGACGATGACCGCCCCGGCCTTGAAGAGCATGACCAGGTGTCATCCCCGGGTCCGGATGTGCAGGAAGTGAAAGTGGAGGAACGCGCCAGGGATGATGTAGACTGGGATTCCTACCTTTCGGAGTACAGCACTGCTAAGGCGCCTTATCCTTACGAGGAAAAGGAGTCTATCGGCGTCGAGAACATGACCGGCTCTCAGGGCAACCTTTATTCACATTTGCTCTGGCAGCTCAATATGAGTAACCTGACGGATTATGAGCGGGACATCGGGGTTTGTATCATAGAGAACTTGAATGAAGACGGCTATCTGGACGCCGAATGGGATGAGATAACCCGGGATGCGGGATGTTCAGACCATGAGGCTGCTGCCGTTCTGGAGGTGATCCAGAAATTCGACCCGGTGGGTGTGGCCTCATTTGATATGAGGGAAAGCCTGCTTGTCCAGGCCAGATTCCAGGGCCTGGGCGGCACCGTTGTCGAAAAAATCATAGAAGACCACCTGGCTGACCTGGAAAACAGGAAATATGACAGAGTCGCAAAGAAACTCGGGATCGATCTGGAAGAAGTGTTTGCAGCCATCGGCGTGATTCAAAGTTTCGATCCGAAACCGGGCAGGCAGTATTCCGACGAGGAGACGATTTATATCACTCCGGACATTTACGTTATAAGAGTGGGGGATGATTACGAAATATTGCAGAATGAAGATGGTCTTCCGAAGCTTCGTGTAAGCTCTTATTACAGGGAAGTTTTGCGTGAAGGCAGGGAGATTCCGGACAATGCAAAAGCCTACATCCAAGACAAGCTGAGATCCGCGGCCTGGCTGATAAAAAGCATTCATCAGCGTCAGCGGACGATTTACAAGGTGACCGAGAGTATCGTGAAATTTCAACGCAATTTTCTGGATAAAGGCGTCACCGAGCTCAAGCCCATGGTTCTGCGCGATGTGGCCGAAGATATTGGAATGCATGAGTCTACGGTGAGCAGGGTCACGACGAATAAATACGTACACACTCCCCAGGGGCTTTTCGAGTTGAAGTATTTTTTCAACAGTTCCATCAAGAGTTTCGATGGGGACTCATTCGCCTCGGAGAGCGTCAAGGAGCATATCCGCAATATCATTAAAAACGAAGACAGGTCTAATCCCCGGAGCGACCAGGAGATCGCGGAAATACTCATCGGTAAGAATATCAATGTGGCGCGGCGGACAGTCGCAAAATACCGGGAAGCCATGGGAATCCTTCCATCGAGAAAGCGGAAGGTACTTTTTTGAACTGTATAAAGCCGGGGATTTCAAGTGTTTTGCTGGAGGTAAAAAATGGATATCACAGTCACTTTCAGACGTACCGAGCCGATCGAAAGCCTTAAAGGTTATGCCGAAGAAAAAGTTGGAAAATTGAATAAATATCTGGATACACCAGCCGAAGCGCATGTGGTGCTGGGGGTGGAAAAGTTCCGGCACCAGGCCGACGTGACCCTCGATGTCAACGGGGTGCGCATCAAAGCTTTCGAGGAAACCGGAGACATGTATTCGGCTATCGATCAGGTTATGGATAAGATCGAAGTGCAGCTCAAAAGGCATCTGTCCAAAATAAGGAACCACCGCCCTGATTCCGATAAGGCAGGGGAGGCGGAAAGCGAGGCGGCTGCCGAATTGGGCCTGGATGAGATCGTAATCGAAACCGAGCGGCTGGACGCCAAACCCATGGATCCGGAAGAGGCGGCGATGCAGCTGTCCCTGTCCAAGAAGGGCTTCCTGGTTTTCAGGAATGCCAAGTCAAATGAAATCAATGTTATTTATAAACGCTCTGACCGAAATATGGGCTTAATAGAGCCGGCCGCATAGCCACCGCCGTCGGATATGGATTCGAGCAATGAAACTGAGCGAGTTTCTCGAGGAAAAAAATATTGTGCCCTGCCTTGAGGCCAGGGATAAAAATGGAATTCTCGAAGAGTTGGCTGAAGTTGCGGCTTCCAGTGATTTTTCGATCGACAAGCATGAGCTGGTCAAAGTGCTGGCCGAACGCGAGCGTCTCGGGACAACCGGTATCGGCGACGGTGTGGCTATACCGCACGGTAAGCTGAGTGGGCTGACACAACCGATGGTATGTTTCGCCAAGAGCAATGAAGACCTGGATTTTGAGTCGATGGACGGCAAGCCCACGCATTTGTTTTTTATGCTGGTTGCGCCGGAAAACTCTTCCGGCGTGCATCTGCAGGTTTTGGCGAGAATAGCCAGGATTCTGAAAAACAGCTCTTTGCGGCGCAGGTTGATGGAATGCTCCTCCCGGCTCGACCTATACCGGGCTATTGTCGCAGCCGATGAGGAAGCCTGATTTTCCCGGGGGTGGAAGCGATGGTGGGAATCCTTATTATTTGTCACTGCAACCTCGGCAGGGAGCTTATTAAAGCAGCTGAATTAATCCTCGGCCGAATCGAAAATTCCGACTGTATGGCCATAAGTCAGATGACGGAGAGCGAGGGGCTCCTCAAGGAGATCGCGGAGAAGATAGATTCGCTTGACCAGGGACAAGGCGTCTTGGTACTTACCGACATGTTCGGGGGAACGCCTTCTAACCTGAGCCTTTCTTTTTTGAACGACGAGCGGGTGGAGGTGCTGACCGGGGTGAATCTTCCGATGGTTATTTCGGCGGTTCAGTGGCGGGGGAGCCTTTCCCTGAAGGAGCTGGGGGAGAGGGCCGAAAGTGAAGGCAGACGCAGCATAACTCTTGCCGGGAGTATGATAAAGTGACGGAACTGAGCCTGCTGAGTGTTACAACCGATAATTTTCCCCTGTTTCGGCAAAGACTTATGTATATCGAAAGGAGTTCTTTCCTTTCGCCGTGGTCTGTGAATTCTTTTAAGGCCGAGCTTTTGAACCCTATAGCCCGGATATGGGGTGCGCTTGACGGAGAATCGTTGGCCGGTTTCGCCTGCTTCTGGGTCGTGGCGGGAGAAATCCACTTGTTGAATATTGCGGTGGCGCCGGAAAAACGGGGGATGAAGATAGGGGCTTATCTCCTGGCCAGGGTGATCGAACTGGGCGGGAATACATCGGTTGACCGTATATGGCTTGAGGTGAGGCCTTCGAACGAGGCGGCCCTTGCACTTTACCGCGGCGCCGGGTTCATCGAGGAGGGCCGCCGGCCGGGCTACTACACCGATACGGGGGAAGACGCCGTTTTAATGTCTCTTTATCTGTCTTCACCGGTTGGTTGCCGTGAACCTTTGAATCGGCTCGACACGCTGTTTCTGTATGCTTGAGTGTGAGGCGTCCGGCTGTACGGAAAACCGTGGGGAAGAAGCGAAACTTGATTTCAACATAGGGAGGTGGAATATGTCTTTGAAAGTTGCGATAAATGGTTTCGGACGGATCGGCAGGATGGTTTTTCGTGCGGGTTTCGGAAATGAAAACATTGATTTCGTTGCGGTAAATGATCTCACAGATGCGAAAACCCTTGCCCATTTGCTTAAATATGACTCGGTACACGGAATAATGGATGCCGAGATAGGCTCCAGTGAAGGCGCTCTTTTGGTCAACGGCAGGAAAATACCGGTTTGCGCCGAGAAATCCCCGGAAAAACTTCCCTGGAAAGACCTCGGGGTGCACACCGTGCTGGAATGCACTGGCCTTTTCAGGGATAAAGAAGCCGCTTCTGCTCACCTGAAAGCCGGGGCACGAAAGGTGATAATTTCCGCTCCCGGAAAAGAGCCGGATTTGACCGTGGTGATGGGAGTGAACCACGCCGATTACGATCCATCGATTCACCATGTTGTTTCAAATGCTTCTTGCACCACAAACTGCCTGGCTCCGGTTTGCAAGGTGTTGCTGGATGAGTTTGGAATCGAAAAAGGCCTGATGACCACCACACATGCCTACACTGGAGATCAGAGGCTTCACGATGCCCCCCACAAGGATCTGAGGCGTGCCCGTGCCGCCGCTGTTTCAATGGTCCCGACAACCACCGGGGCAGCCCGCGCGGTGTCCCTGGTTCTTCCCGAACTTGCCGGAAAACTTAATGGAATGGCGATGAGGGTCCCGACACCGAATGTTTCCATCGTGGACCTGGTGGCCCAGTTGGGCCGGCCTGCAAGCCCGGAGGCAGTGAACGACTCCTTCAGGAAGGCCTCCGAGGGTGAGCTAAAGGGAATTCTCAGGTACAGCGACGAGCCCCTGGTCTCATGCGATTTCAACGGGACGAGGGCTTCATCCATTCTCGACGCTCCGTCGACGATGGTGATCGGGGACATGGTAAAAGTGCTTTCCTGGTACGATAACGAATTCGGTTATTCAAACCGGATGGTTGACCTGGCCTTGTATATGGCGTCGAAGGAATAATGACGGATGTAAACCCTGTAAGGGAGTTACAAAATGCTCGATCGAAAACCTATGATGGCTGGGAACTGGAAAATGAACCTGAACGAGGCGGAAGCAAGGGAGCTGGTCCGTAAACTCGCAGAAGGTGTTCAGGGATACGACGGCGCTGATGTTCTAGTCGCTCCTCCCTTCACTCTTTTGGGGGCGGTACGCGGCGAGGCTTCCGGCACCGGCATATTTCTGTCCGGACAGAACATGCACTGGGAACTCAAGGGAGCTTTCACCGGCGAGGTTTCAGGCCGGATGCTTCAGGAGGCCGGGTGCACGCACGTGATTCTCGGGCATTCAGAGCGCCGAAGCCTTTTCGGGGAAACCAATGAAGTTGTTGATTTGAAAGCAAAAACAGCCGCCATGCTGGGGCTTGTTCCAATAGTGTGCGTCGGTGAGAGTCTGGCTGAGCGCGAAGAAGGTAAAACCACTGAAGTGATACACCGCCAGCTTGGAGGTTCGCTACGAAATTTCGTGGCGGATGAAAAACTGCCTGTTTCAACGATTCTCGCCTATGAACCTGTGTGGGCCATTGGAACCGGAAAGACTGCAACCCCCGGCCAGGCGCAGGAGGTGCATTCGTTTATCCGCTCCTGGCTTGCAGACACTTTCAATACGGGAACGGCCGAACAAATCAGGATCCTTTACGGAGGAAGCGTCAAACCGGGAAATGCCGCCGAGCTTATGGCCGAGCCTGACATAGACGGGGCGCTCGTCGGAGGAGCAAGCCTTACCGCGGATTCTTTCCTGGGTATCGTGAGGTTTCGGGGATGATGTGTTCCGATGTTTTTTTGCAGCCGGCTGCGATTTTATGTTGCATTGATGTCAAATTCAGGTATTATAAGCAGTCATGCACCGTGCAGGTGGGTTGAAAAGTTGTAAGTGAGGTGTTTTAGTGAGAATTTTTTTGATACTTCTTCACATAGCTGTGTGCGTTGCTCTTGTTCTGATAGTCCTTCTTCAGAAAGGGAAGGGCGCGGGAATGGGGGCCGCGTTCGGAGGTTCCAGCCAGGCGGTGTTCGGTGGAGCAGGCGCTACTACGTTTATGCATAAATTGACGACGGTGGTGGCTGTTTTGTTCATGTTTACATCCCTGGGCCTGACGCTGCTGTTCGGTCAGGGAGCAGGCTCCTCTGTGATGGAGGATGTTTCGGGGACCGAGCCTCCCGCAGCCCGGGATACAGCCGAAACCGGTGGGCAGTGATAGACGCAGGTTATGAATGTGCCGAAGTGGTGGAATTTGGTAGACACGCTATCTTGAGGGGGTAGTGGGCGACGCCCGTGCGGGTTCAAATCCCGCCTTCGGCACCATTTGAAATGGTTTATTTAAGAGCGGCTTCAGGTGGTTGTCCTGTGCCGCTCTTTTTGATTAGTCCCGCTGCTTTATTTTTTATATAATAAAACATTGATGGCCTCGTAAAAAGTCAAAATAACGATGCCCCTCGGGGTCGGGGTCGCTATCGGGATCGGT
>CAYXDR010000191.1:0-5465 GCA_964463515.1 uncultured Desulfobacteraceae bacterium
ATTCCGACCCCGACGCCGATAAGCCGGGGATGGTACTTTTTACGACCACATCAATTTTTAGAGGAAACAGTCCATATGGAAGAATTACGCAGGACTCCACTTTGGGAGTCACATGTACGTCTCGGCGCGAAAATGGAACCTTTCGCCGGATGGGATATGCCGGTACAATACAACGACGGCATTATCAAGGAGCATCTTTCAGTTAGATCCGGAGCTGGCCTTTTCGATGTTTCCCACATGGGAAGATTTGTCATCAGCGGCAGCGATGCAATTAGTTTTCTGCAGCATGTTCTTTCAAACAACGCACAGGCCCTTGACGTCGGGCAGAGTCAATATACAATAATTCTCGATGAAAACGGCTCCGCCGTGGATGATGTTTACCTTTTCAGGTTTGTCCAAGACGAATTCCTGCTCGTGGTAAACGCAGTGAACAAGGCGAAAAGCCTAAAATACCTGAGAAGATTTCTATTTTCATTCCCCAGGGTCACAATCAAGGACACCACCGAACAGACCTCCATGATCAGCGTACAGGGCCCGAGATCCAGGGAGATACTCGAACCTCTTATTCACAAAGGGAAAATGCCCGACCCTTTCAAAAATGCACTCAGTAATGCCCAGTTTGCAGGATGCGAAGTGCAGATTTCCCGAACCGGCTACACAGGCGAGCCCTTGGGCTTTGAGATTTTCGTGGATGCGGGATCAGTCGTGTACCTGTGGGACTTGCTTGTGGAGCGCGGTGCCCAGCCGATCGGTCTCGGTGCAAGGGATACTCTTCGCCTCGAGGCGGGGCTTCCTCTCTACGGACATGAGCTGGGCAAAGACCCCGAAGGCAAGGATATCCCCGTTTTTGCCTCGCCCCTGGCGTGTTTCGCTGTGAGTTTTTCTCCGCTCAAGGGAAAATTTGTGGGAAAGGATGCCCTTTTGAGCCAATTCATTGCCTACAGGAGAATCCTCGACCACGATTTCAGGAACATTGAAGCGCTTCCGCGCAGGATTCTACCCGTGTCCGTGATTGGCAGGGGCATTCCCAGGGCCGGTTGCCGGGTTTTTCACAATGATGAATTTGCCGGCTATATTACCAGCGGAACCATGGTTCCTTATTTGAAGACAGAAGGGATTGGAATAAATTCGAAAGTCACCCGAGAACATGCAATGAGACCTGTATGCATGGGGCTTGTCGACAGCCGGTTAAGAAAAGAAAGCGAACTTCTAATCGATATCCGGGGGAAAAGGATACCTGCCCGCGTAGTGCCTTACCACCTGCGGAGCGAAGCGCCTCCATATGCAAGGCCCTTATACTGCACCGAGGCATCTATCAAAAGATTGCAGGAAGAAATTGACCATGAAACTGCAACTCACAAAAACCTGGAAGCCGTCCGGGCACTAGTCAGGAAAGCCGCTGAAAACACCAAATGGCGCCGCACGCAATGTATCAACTTGATCCCATCCGAGCAGTGCGTTTCGCCGCTTGTCCGGATGCTTTCGGGCCTGGATCCGGCCGGAAGGTATGCCGAACACAAGCGTGTAAAAGCCTTGGACGACGCAGATGTCTTTTATTACCAAGGGACAGATTTCATTGCGGAAGTCGAAAGGCTGCTTGTAGATGAAGTGCGACGATTCCTGGGCTGCAGCCTTGTAGAAACGCGTACCATATCGGGTCAGATGGCCAACACCGCTGTTTTCAGCGCCATGGTCGATTTCTTGAACAGGGCGGACCGCAAAAGGGAACAGCGCCGTATCAGATCCATACTGAACAATCACATCATCCTGGGAGGGCATTTAAGCGCACAACCCATGGGTGCCTTGCGTGATTTCGTTGCAAGAGACCCGTTGACCGAACGGCCCTCGGTGGTGCCTTTTCCTGTTTTGAGGGAGGATCCCTACCGCATAGACACAGCGGCTTGTGAAGAGGTGCTGGAGAAACACCGGCCGGAACTGGTCATTTTCGGCAAAAGCATGGTACTTTACCCGGAACCTGTGGCTGAAATCCGAAAAATGGTGGATGAACTAAGGCTCAACAGCGTCATAATGTATGACATGGCTCACGTTCTCGGCCTGGTGGGACCTCGATTTCAACTGCCCTTCAAGGAAGGCGCTGACATTGTCACCGGTTCAACGCACAAGACTTTTTTCGGTACCCAGCGTGGCGTGATCGCCTCCGACATGCAGGAGACAAGCAGGCTCTATCCTCTCTGGGAAGCGGTGGAAAGGCGAACATTCCCCGGTTCGGTGAGCAACCACCATCTTGGAACCATGCTGGGGCTTCTGATAGCCGCCTACGAAATGAACGCTTTCAAAGACGAGTACCAGAAGAAGGTGCTGGCCAATGCACGCGCTTTTGCCCTGGCCCTTGACGAATGCGGACTGAAGGTGGCAGGGGACCCCGGACAAGGATTTACCCGCACTCACCAAGTAGTGGTAGGAGTAGGGTACGGATTGGGTGCTGAAACCGCCCGCAGGCTCGAAAAAAACAACATAATCGTAAATTACCAGGCAGCCCCCGGGGAAGAAGGCTTTACCGCCGCAGGTTCTCTTCGGATGGGCGTTTCCGAGATGACCCGTTTTGGAATGGAGGAAAGCGATTTCAGGCAACTGGCCCAATTGATAAAAGATGTCATTGTCAACGGACGGGTAATAAAGGAAGAGGTTGTCGAATTCAGGAAAAGATTCCTAGAAATGCAGTTTCAGTTTAACGATCCTGAAATCGAGGACTTAATGCATAAGTTGAATAATTTACTATAAGAAGTGAATAAAAAAGCTTTGATTTCTTGTGTGTCAGAGCCGATCGAAAAACTTCTGCAGTGCTTTTACGGCTTTTACTTTCTTGTCGGATGGGATGTCCTCGTTGAAATGAAAATCCAGGATGAAAATGGTAATGTAATTCACAGCGGAGGTTTTGTACTTACGTTCCGATTCTATCGAGAAACGGTGGAGCAGGGGGGTGAATTCACCGAAAACCTCTGTATTGCCGAGAATCAAATCCAGCGCTTCCCGGGCATCTTCATCTGTGTTGACGATCACGCGTATGCCGTGTATTTTTTCAACGGCCTTAATGATCTTTTCGCTTTCCACTTCAATTTTCACGATCTTTCCCCCACAAAACCCTCGTTTACGGAAACAGCAACCTGTTTTCTGGCCGCAACTATAATACAGAGGAGATAAAATCTCAACTAATCAGTGAATTGCTGCTGGTTATTGGTTATCTGTTATCAGTTATTGGTTATTAATAAATTCGTGGGCGGTGCGAACCCTGCGGTTTCTGCTAAAAAAACGATACCGACGCCGATGCCGACTCCGAAGGGATGGCGATTACGACAACGAAGGGGTAGAGATGGTGAAAGGTACAGGATATAAATCCGAGTTTTTCTTTTACTATGAACCATGAACTGGTAACTACCAACTACTAACTGATAACTATTAACAATTAACTAATAACTATTAACAATTAACTAATAACCAATCAGAGCGTTTTCAGAACCGGGGGACCGGTGGATCCGCGGATGATCAAGTCGGTATCGAGCAGGTATTGCTGAACCGCACTTGTCGGTTTTTCGATGGTATCGATCAGTACTTCCGCAGCTTTTCGTCCCATCTGAAAGGCCGGGATCCGCACGGTGGTCAATGGGGGATCGAGGATCGGAGACATCTCGAGATCATCAAAGCCGGTTATTGACACATCTTTACCTACTACCAAGCCTGCTTCTTTTGCTGCGGCCATGGCTCCCATTGCAAGAAGATCGTTTCCGCACACCAGGGCGGTTGGCGGATCGGTGGAACCAAGCAATCGTGCCCCGGCTTCCCGTCCTTCCATAACCGTAAAGTCTTTTTCGATTACAAGGTTTTCATCGAAGACAGCCCCCGCCTCTTCCAATGCCACCTTGAATCCGAGGTAACGTTTGTATGAACGCGTGGAAATTTTGAAGTAGGCGGTTATCAGGCCAATTCGACGGTGTCCCAGGCCAAGGAGGTAGTGGGTTACATTGAATCCGCTTTTGACGTTGTCAAAAGCGACGTAGGCAATGCTTGGGTCTTCCGGCTTTTCCCATGTAATCAAGTAGGATATTTGAAACCGGGTCAGGTAATCCACCGTTTCCTTCTTGAGAGGATACCCATTGAAGATGATGCCGTCCACTCGTTTTTCCTGGAACACCCGAACCAGGTCCGTCTCGATGTTTCCTGAATAATCGTGGCTGCCGAGAAGTATGGAATAGCCTCTTTGAGCGGCGACTTCCTGTATTCCCTTGGTGGAAAGAGCGAAAACCGGGTTTGTGATCGTAGGCAGCATGACACCTATGGTCAATGTACGTTTCTTGGTAAGCCCTCCTGCAAGGGCATTGTATACGTAATGGTGCTCCTTCAAACCCTGCAGTACACGTTCACGGGTCTGCTTTTTAACCATTTCA
This sequence comes from uncultured Desulfobacteraceae bacterium, assembly GCA_964463515.1. Classification (GTDB taxonomy): domain Bacteria; phylum Desulfobacterota; class DSM-4660; order Desulfatiglandales; family Desulfatiglandaceae; genus CAYXDR01. The sequence continues at coordinate 4,404 of CAYXDR010000191.1, forward strand.
GGCTTGTTGATAACCCTGGAAATGGTTGATCGGCTGACACCCAGTATTTCACTTAATTCCTTTAAAGTAATTGTCATTTATAATATGAATAAATCTTTTTTAAAAATGTTGGTATATATATCATATTTTTACAGTATATCTCAAATAATCAAAGGTCGCAAGCTTCATACTAAAAAAGCTTTTAAGTGGGAGACGAAAAAGCCCGTCGGTATATCTTAGGCGGCTGAAGGCCGTTCCGGCCTTGAGCCGCCGTCTCGAATATTTACTAGTGCCACCCGGTATTTCCGGATGGGCGCTTACTAATTCAGCAAAGAAAGCGAGAACCAGGGTACGAAACCTAAAAGAATAACGACTCCAATCATTGTAATAACAAAGGGGATGGCATAGCGTGCTATGTGTACAACCGGCACCTGGGTCACACCGGAAACCACAAAGAGATTAAGGCCCAGTGGCGGTGTTATGAAACCGATTCCCAGAGAGGTAATCATGAAGATGCAGAAATGGATTTCGTTCATTCCAATTTCCTGGGACAAGGGCAGCAGTAGCGGTGATAAAATTACGATATTCGGAGTCGTTTCCATCACGCAGCCAGCGATCATCAATATCAAAATCATGATCAGTATTATCAGGTGTGGATTCTCGGTGAGGGAAGTCATGAAGGATACGAATGCCTGAGGAACCTGAAGAGATGCCAGTGTTTGGGCCAGGGGAAGACTTAAAGCGATGATCGGAATGATTACACCGCTGACCTTGGCCGATGTCTCCAGCATTTTAGGGATATCACTCAGTTTCAATGTTTTTTGCCAAAAACCGATTAGTATTGTGATAAACGCGGCCACCGCCGCGCTTTCGGTGGGCGTAAAAAAACCAGAATAGATACCTCCCAGGATGATAAAGGGGATTAAGAGCGCAAATCGGCCTTCATAGAGGGTTTTAAGCCAGTATTGGAGATCGAATCCGCCACGTGAGTTTTCATAGCCCTGCATCCGGTTAATCACCGCGTTTGTGATCATTACCGATCCGAGGATCATGACACCGGGAATCGCCGCGGCCAGAAAGAGG
>CAYXDR010000191.1:5475-6447 GCA_964463515.1 uncultured Desulfobacteraceae bacterium
CAAGCACCATGCCGATGATGATGTAGCTGATTGACGGCGGAATTAAGACTCCTGTGCAGGCTCCGGCTGCAACAAGGGCGCAGGCGTAGGCCCGTGGATAGCCTTTTTCAACCAACCGATCGATCGTAATCCGGCTGATAGCGGCTGCATCGGCTGCGTCCGAGCCGCTGATACAGGCGAAAAAACCGCACCCAAGAACCGTGGAGGTTCCCAATCCTGACCGCCTTGAACCCATGGTGGCCTCGGCGACATCCAGGAGTTTGTTGGAAAGCCCAGAGCGGACCAGCACATCACCTGTGAGGATGAATAAGGGCACCGCTATGAGGGCGAAAGAGTCAACACCGTCAAACAATGCCTCGCCCAAAAGCGTCAGAGGAAGCACTTCGCTGAAATACAGCATGGACAGGGCACCGATCCCCACAACAACCCAAACCCGAACAGCCAGGAGGATCAGTATGAGCATGAGTGCCAAGGGCAGAAAAAACTCCCATCCTAAAGTGACTTCCGATTGTTGCATCAAATACTGTTGAAGCACATGATCCTCCTAATCGAATAGCTTTTTTCCGCGATATATGGGGTTGCCTGCGCGAACATCACGAAAATCGCGGATAATTGACTGTACCAGCCGAAAAAACATCATGGCGAATCCCAATGGAACGGCTGCCAAAAACCACGCCTGGCTGATTCTGAGGCCATGGGTTACGGAGCCAAACTTAAGAGATGTGAGGACTGTTTCAAGCGACCACCAGAAGGCAACGAGGGCCAGCAGTATCGTTACCAGATCCCCGAAAATCATCACCATCCCCCTGGTGCGTTCGCCCACAAAGGGTAGAATGATGTCAATTCTAATGTGAGCCCGTTCCTTGATGGCGGCGGAGGCCCCTATCCACGAGACATAGATAAACAAATAACGCGCCATTTCCTCCGCCCAGATCGACGAGTAGTGCAGTCCAAAGCGCCTGAACACTTCAA
>CAYXDR010000192.1:0-6445 GCA_964463515.1 uncultured Desulfobacteraceae bacterium
CTATCGGGATCGGTATCGGACGTTGATCGACAGCCTTTTCGACCCCGATACCGATCCCGACCCCGATAAGGCAGGGATGGTACTTCTTACGAGGCCATCGAGATTACCTTTTATCAAGGCGGTTCCACTTCGCCTGTAACTCACGGCCACTATTTTTTATTTGTCACTGCGCTTGCGGTGAAGTAAACTTCCATGGACTTTGTGGGTTATCGTGTTTTATGAATCAAAATCATGAGGGTACCGGAGGAACGGATGGCCGGCCGAAAAGATGTAAAAACAATACAACAAATCAACGAAAAAATTCGTAAAGGCACCGTGGTGGTGGTGACGGCGGACGAGATGACCGAAATCGTCAAAACCAGGGGAGCGAAAGCTGCCGCCGCAGAAGTGGACGTCGTGACAACAGGGACATTCGCGCCCATGTGCTCCTCCGGGGCTTTCATAAATTTCGGCCATGTCAAGCCGGCACTTAAAGCTGCCAAGGTTTGGTTGAACGATGTCCCTGCCTACGGAGCGCTGGCTGCAGTGGACGCTTATATCGGGGCGACCGAGCCGGCGGAAAACGACCCTCTGAATGTCATCCACCCGGGCCAATTCAAATACGGTGGCGGCCACGTTATCCATGACCTAATAGCTGGAAAAAAGGTTGATCTGCGTGCCACCGCCTACGGCACGGACTGTTATCCGAACCGGGAAGTCAAGAAAAAAGTGAATCTCAAAGATCTGCCATATGCTACGCTGCTCAATCCCAGAAACGCTTATCAGAATTACAACTGCGCGGTGAACATGACCCGTAAGACTATTTATACCTACATGGGAGTTCTCAAGCCCGCGGCCGGAAATGCGAATTACTCAACTTCCGGACAATTGAGTCCCCTGATGAATGATCCCTACTACCTTACAATTGGTTTAGGAACCCGTATTTTTCTGGGTGGTGCCCAGGGCTATGTTATCGGACCCGGAACGCAGCACAAACCGGAGGCCCAAAGAGCACCGGGCGGCACCCCGCGTACTCCAGCCGGCACCTTGATGGTGATGGGAGACATGAAGCAGATGGACCCGAGATGGGTGATCGGGGTCAGCATTCTTGGATACGGGTGTTCCCTCGCAATGGGTGTCGGCGTGCCCATTCCTGTACTAAACGAGGAAATTGCGCGCTTCACAGGCGTGTCCGACGAGGAAATCTTTACGCAGGTGATCGACTACGGCAGAGACTATCCTCGAGGAGAAGCAAAATCTCTTGCCGAGGTAAGCTATGCCCAACTCAAAAGCGGCACCATCCACCTTAATGGTAAGGATATACCAACAGTACCGCTGTCCTCATATCCAAGAGCAATAGAGATTGCCACGATACTGAAACGTTGGATCCATGAAGGCAGCTTTCTGCTGAGCGAACCCCAGCAAATGCTTCCGACAATGGCGCAAGCGAAATGAAGGCTGAGGCACAGCATCGAAACCGCCATCCCCGCCGGAGCCACCCACGACAACATCGGGAAATGGAGGTTTTGCCGGCATTTCAAATATCCTTGGCTGGGTTTTAGTCCAGTCTTTCCGGTTGGGCACTACTTAGAGGCGGTTTCACTTTTTGGCGGACCAGCCCTTCCCTTTTTTTCAAATACCAACTTAACTGCTTCCCGGAGATTTTTGGCATCGACTATCAGTACCTCTACACCGGCGCCGGAAAATACATAGCCGGGGCCTTTGTTCAGTTCTCCGGAGAGAACCATTAAATCGATATTTTTTTCAACAAGCCATTCAGCCGCCAAAATCCCCTTTCCTTTCTCCAAGTCCATGTATGGGTTCTTCAGTACTTCTTGTCCGTCCATTTGATTTTCGTCCATTCTCAGGCGAACAACAGCGAAATAAGGGGCATCACCAAAATGAGAACTTATTTCAACATCATCCAGGTCGGATAGAGGAGCAGCGAATCGCAAATATTTGCGCGACCGGGGTTCATAATGAATCATCACACGTTCAACGTGTGGGACCCGATCCTGGATGTTGGTTTCGATTTTTTCACTGATTTGATGGGCTTTTTCCAACTTATCTGTTCTCATGCTCACAGAGGCTTGAATGTATCGGAACCTGCCGGCATTCCGGCCGACCAGCGAGTTCACTTCAGCAACCATTGGTTCGGATTCAATTATTTTTTGAACTTCAGCTAGAGTTTCGTGATCGATTGAAGCATCCAGCAATACACGCATTCCGTCTGAAAGAAGCTCCCAGCCCGTGTGGGCAATAAACAGGAGAATTAAAACCGCCGCAATCTGGTCAATAGTTACTCCGTATATAGACAAATTTAAATCTAAATAACTAATCGATATAGAAAGTAGAACAACCACAGAAGCCAGAACATCCGCCTGACGATGCCGTCCCTCTGCGATCAGAGTCGGCGATTCCGTTCGTCGACCAGCAGCCACTGCATATTGACCGAATAGAAAAATGGCTATCGTCCCCAATAAAACAAGCAGAATGGTGGTAAGAGAAATGTCCGGAGGGAGTGCTTCAGCGGAGAAGGCATGGCGTGCTATTTCATAGCCGGCGAAAAAAATAAAAAAAGCCATTGCAACTGAAATGAGATTTTCAATCTTATACAACCCCAAAGGAAAAGTGGAAGTTTTCTTGTTCGATAATTTCAACCCGATATAAAGCACCAGAGAGGCAACAGAATCTGTAGCCGAATCAATGGTGCTCGCAGTTATGGCAAGGCTGCCTGAAAACAGGGCCAACAATGCCTTCATCGCCGTGAGGCTAAGGTTCAACAGAAAGCCGTATAAAGCAACCCGCCGGATCTGTCTGCTCTCCTGGTTCCAGGACTCTTTCCCGTTTCCGTGGTTTATATCCATATCGCTGTTTTTATGAATCGAAAAATGTAAAAACTCTAACACACCATAAATCACCTCTTCAAAACATTAGCATACTTGAAGAAGCCGTAAAAAGTCAAAATAACGATGTCTCTCGGGGTCGCTATCGACATCGGTATCGGAAGCTGATCAACTCTCTTTCCTGCCCCGATAACGATAATCCGGGGGACTTTTACGAGGCCATCATACTTGAAGTATAACAGAGAAGACCATAAGATCGATAAAGCCGTAAAAAGCTGGTTTATGCAGCGAAGTGCTGTAAACCGGCTTTTTACCCCCAGCGACACGCCTTAAACAATGTAGCGAACAACGATCAGCACCAGGAGAAGGACGAAGAGCACCCAGAAAAAAGCACCCAGCACATCGGCCGCCTTTTCCCTTTCTTCCTCTCTCGCCTTCTGATCCACCAGCTCAACGGTTGATTCTCGCTTCCCGGGTATTGTGACGGCCACAAGAAGCAGACCTATGATCAAGGCAGTTAGGAGAAAAGGCAGCCAGTAGGCACCAAACATTGGAGGACCCACTGGTGTCAACCACACCCCGCCTGCCCAGGAGGTCAAAAATCTGCTAAATTTCCTTTATCATTTCCTTCGCTTCCCTGATCATCTGAGCGGTATAACCCCATTCGTTATCATACCAGCTCAAAACCTTGACCAGGTTACCGTCGACGACCTGGGTCATGGACAGGTCCACCACCGAGGCTCGAGAATCCTGAATGATGTCGGAAGATACAAGGGGGTCTTCGGATGCACCGACTATTCCTTTGTACCTGTCGGTTTCTGCTTCTTGTCGGAAAATGTCATTAACCTCCTCTACAGTAACTTCACGTTCTGTAAAAAAAATAAGGTCCGCCAGCGAGCCCACAGCCACCGGAGCGCGAACCGCGATGCCGTTGAACTTGCCGCTGTACTGCGGAAGGGCTTTTGCCGTCGCCACTGCCGCACCCGTGGAGGTAGGCACCAAGTTTGCCGCCCCTGCGCGTCCCCTGGTCCATTTTTTGCTTGGAGCATCTACGATGGACTGGCTTGATGTATAGGCATGTATCGTGGTCATAATCGCTTTTTTTACGCCGATTTTTCTGTCCATGATCTCAGCCACAGGAGCGATGCAATTGGTGGTGCAACTTGCGCAGGAAATCATTTTTCCACGCCTTTTCGGCTTGTTCACACCATGAACAATCATGTCCAGATCATCACTCTTGGTCGGCGCAGAAAGGACGGCAAATTTAGCACCAGCCCGTATGTGTTTTTTCAGGTCTTCCCTTTTAGTGAAGATTCCTGTACATTCAAAAACCAAATCGATTTCAAGGTCACTCCACGGCAGTCTTGCAGGATCCTTTTCGCTTAAATACGGGTAGTCCTTGCCGTCGATCACCAAACTGTTTCCTTCGCCTTTCACACGTTTCGGGTACCTTCCGTAAACTGTATCGAACCGAAGGAGATAAGCCAGATTTTCCACTGGCACAAGATCGTTGACCGCCGCCAGTTCCAGCTCAGGGGTTTCAAGGATTATCTTGAGTGCGGCTCTCCCTATTCGTCCTAGTCCGTTGATTGCTACCCTTGCCATTTCATTCCTCCCTTCCATCTTTGATGAACTCGTAAAAAGTACCATCCCGGCTTATCGGCGTCGGGGTCGGAATCGGTATCGGGGTCGAAAAGGCTGTCGATCAACGTCCGATACCGATCCCGATAGCGACCCCGACCCCGAGGGAAATCCTTATTTTGACTCTTTAAGGTTTCATCATCTTTCATCTTTTTAAAAAAGCTTTTTGTGTCTTTTTCACCCGGAAATACCGATGTTCCCAATCCAAACAGGCACTGCCGAGGCAAAGCACCTGCAATGCCGAATTCCCATTAAAAATATTATCCTTTCTAAAAAAAGGAAATGGGGTGCATCATGTATCGATTGTTAATCTATTTAAAGTCTTACAGGATTAATGTGAGCGTTTATCTCTCGGAATACTTAAGAACCATAGTCTTCTTCCCAAAATTTGATTTCAGCCTTTTCAGCCCTTCAATCCGTTCATAGGCAAAAGGTATTTTATACAGGATGGACCTGATTCACGATCCAGGATGTAATTGTTACAAGCTAAGTAATCGGTTTCCATCCGGTATTTCGGGATGAGCACTAATTGTAAATAACTTATCTTTTGAAAGGAGGTAAACGTATGGCTTTGGAGATGACACCATGGAGGAGGCCCGGCAGCATCAGACCTTATTGGAGGGAAATGGATGATTTTTGGAACCGCTTTTTGGAGCAAACGCCACTCTTTGAGCGAAACTTGGATTGGACCCCATCGGTCGATGTGGCTGAAACAGATGGCAAGGTAGTTGTAACTGCTGAATTGCCTGGACTGAACGCCGAGGACATAGACGTGGACGTCACCGGGGATATCCTCACCATAAGAGGCGAAAAAAAGATGGAAGAGGAAAAGGAAGAGGAAAGGTATGTCTGCAGGGAACGCTACGCCGGTGCTTTCCAGCGCTCTTTCAGGCTCCCGTCAGGAGTAGAGGATGACAAAGTGGATGCTCATTTCAAAAACGGAGTGCTGACAGTAACAGTACCCAAGTCTGAAGAGAGCAAACAAAAAAAGATCGATATCAAAACAGCATAACAGCAAAACTTCTGCGGAAAATCAGCCCTTGTTGTTTGGACAGTAGAAAGGAGGTGTAACATGGCCAAAACAGATGAATTAATCAAACGCGATGTGGTTGAACAGCTGATAGGAGACAGCCGCGTAGATGCTTCGAAAATAAGCGTAGAAGTCAACAACGGCAATGTCACTTTAAGAGGTGAAGTGCCCACGTATTTTTCGAGGATTTCTGCATACGAGGATGCCTATGGAATCCTGGGTGTTACAAACGTGAGGAACCATCTCGTAGTGGAACACCCCCCGGCATTCAGTCTTCCTACGGATGACGATATTAAAATCAACGTGAGCAACCGTCTCGCCGCGAATCCGGACATCGATCTCATAGACATGGAAGTAGATGTAACGGCTGGGCAAGTGACCTTGAGAGGAACTGTCGACGCATTCTGGAAGAAATTGCACGCGGAGCAACTGGCTGCCAATGAACCGGGAGTGGTTTCCATTGAAAATCACCTGGCGGTCGTCCCAACAGAGGATATCGTTGATAAAGCGATTGCGGAGGACATAATCGATTCTCTGGAGAGAAAAGCTCTAGTGGATGCAGAGGATATAACTGTCCGGGTCAGAGATGGAGATGTAACTCTGACCGGGTCGGTACCATCGTGGGCCGCACGAAGGGCCGCCGAGGATTCCGCTTTGCATGCAGCCGGAGTTAAAAATGTCACCAACCGCCTGACCGTGACCGGCATTCTCTGATAACCTTTCAGCGATCGATAAAGCCCCGTAATCGACAAGTCGACTACGGGGCTTCTCAATTACAGGAATCAAACAGGCATCAAAAGGCCCTGCCACGCTGTTTCCAATTATTCATCTTCATAGGGGTAAATGAAATCTTTCTCTATGGTTCCTTGTGTAAAAGTTTATTCTTATTTCTATCCCTGATGGCCAGGTTAAACTCCCCCACTTGTGGCCAGGTACTTTTCCCCCACTC
>CAYXDR010000193.1:0-6426 GCA_964463515.1 uncultured Desulfobacteraceae bacterium
GATTCCGACCCCGACGCCGATAAGCCGGGGATGGTACTTTTTACGACCTCATCATCTATTAGGAATATATGTGAGACATTCCCTCACCTGGTGAAGGTCAGAGATGTAAGGTTGTTTTCTTCGATTATTTTTTTTACCAAGCTGAAAATATTTTCTCTTCGCGCGGAATCCATCCTGCGGTTGATCGCAGAGACGGTGATTCCAGCCAGCGCTTGCCCGTTTTCGTTTATTACCGGGAACCCCAGGGATATGACCCCGTCATGGAACAATCCGCGGCTTATGGTATATCCCCTCTCCCTCGCCTCAGCGGCAAGAGATCTGATGTCGGAAGTTGTTATGTTTTTGTAATGGCTGTATCTCGAGGCGTTGCTCGAAATGATGGCCTCGCATTCCTGTTGTGGTAGGAACGCAATCAGCGAAAGGCTGCCCGCACCGATTCCCAGGGGCCGGCGGCTTCCGATGTCAATCAGGACCGTCTTTATCGGGTAGCTGCCTTCAACCCTGTCGATACACAAGGCATCGTTTCCTGAACGTGTAAGCAGAAACACCGTGTCGCCCGTTTCCTGCTCTATTTGTTCGAGGGTGCTGCGAAAACTTTCCCGAACGGCGTATTGATAGGCTGACCCTCCGAGATGATAGAGTTCCAGTCCGAGATGGTATGTTTTTGATTTTGGATCGTGAGTGATGAATCCCTCGGCTGTAAGTACGGATAGAAGCCTGTGAGCCGTGGAAAGGTTTAATTCCGCGGCCCGGGCAAGTTCGGAAAGTCTGGCACCGTGTCCATTATTTTGTGCGACCTGGCGAAGCAGGGATAAGGCACGAGTGAGGCTTTGCGCCCCTTTTGCCGGGCCAGGGCCTTTGTTCGATGCGATTTTTGCAGAATTCATTTTACATCCATCTGGCTTGAGTGGACGTTTACGGTAGATTGGAAACAAAAATAGCGCTTCATGGGGAGAGAAGTCAAGAAAATTTTATAATGTACTAATGAACTTTCATATTATGAAATGTTGGCCGTGTTTCTGTTTCACCGTAACCTGGATGGCCTCGTAAAAGTGCCCAAGCCGTCGTTTCCCGGCGAGAACTTGTGTCGGGAAATCCATAAGTCGTTGGAATGACCGGACCCCGGCGCAGGCCGGGGTGACGAAATAGGGCGGATTTTGACTTCTTACGAGGCCATCAATTTGGGGAAACTAGTCTAAGGAGGCTTTTGGAATGGAATTTCCAGGTCAACAATGCTTCAAATTTTTCAAACGCTATAGGAGGCTGCGATTCCCCGGGCAGCTAGATACCCCGTCTAGGAGGTATTTTCAGCGCCCGTATTTAAATGTGCGTCGGAATCGGTCGTTTTTTTAAGTGGTTCCTTTTTCCGCCCGGCTAAAAGGAAAACTTCAAACCCGCCCTGAAGCTGTGGGCGTCGAAATCAGACCTGTATTCTCCTTCGTAGGAGGCGAACAAGGAAAGGCTGTCACCTACCAGGGCGGTGATTTTTGCACCGGCCAAGGCACTGTTACGCTTGGAGCTTACCCCGGAAATGTTCATCGGGGTGCCGCCCCCGGAAAACCTCGCCACCGCCTGCTGGCAACGGTCGGCGAACTCCCTCCCCCATTGGAGAGTGAACTCGGGCATGATTTTCATATCCTTGCTCAGCTTTATCTGCCGGCTCAGGCGCAGTCCCGCCCTGCCCAGCAGGGATCGGGCCTTTGATCCCTCTATATCGAGGTTGAGTGCCCCTGCCCCAGTTTCCGTGAAAGCCTTCTCCCTGTGGTTCGTATACTGAAGGGACGCAATGGGGGCCAGATTCCAGTCCTGGACAGGCCAGATGTATCCGCCCCCCAGATAAAAGGAATAATCCCTGCCGTGGTAATCTCCGCGGGCGGCCGTGCTGAAAGCCGGCATATGCCGCAGGGAGTCGTAGTCACTGTAAGCCAGCATCAATGAACCGTCGATGAAGTAGGCTTTTTCGTTCCAGGAGCCGTAAAGGCCCATCTGTATGGACTCGGCCTCGATTTCCGCACCCTGGCGGGTCGTTTCCGCAGTGGAACTGGCCAATCCCAGGGATGCACCGAGAAGCAGCCGGTCGCTAAAGGCCCTGTCTATCCCCAGGTTCATGGCTGTGGAATCATAACTGTAGCCGGTGAAACCTTGGCCGCCTTCCTGGTCGGCCGTGGTGTAGTTGAACCGCGCCCAGGGGCTCCAGTCGCTTTTTTTGCGGTCCGTTTCATCGACCGAGACTTCTGCAGAATCACCGACAGGAAAAGAGTCCGTCCTTAGAGATTCGAGACGGCTGGTGACGTTTTCACTGAATCCAGCCCTGTTCATGGCTCCCAGGGCGGCTCCGGCCGTGTACGGCTCGGAGGACAACTGGTCCATGGCACCGGCAAGTGCTCCTGCCGAGCTTTGACGGTCCAGGGTATTGATTGCATTTGCCATGGGACCCACTGGACTGTCTTTGATGCTTTGCATCAGAGTGCTGCTGACGGCCGAGTTGTTCGGGCTTTCCAGGCCCGTTCCGGCGAGGGCTTCGTAATAGGGCTTTCTGTGGCTTTCCAGGGCAAGGGAATCGGTTGAGTAGGATTCAGTGAAGCTGAGCACCATCGAAGGTATGCCGTGTGAATCGTATCTGCCGTTTATGGCTCCTGCCTTGAGCACCTCGTGGGTTTCACCGTCCCGGACTACTCCTCTTGGAAGTATCCGCAGGTTTCCCCCCTCGATTTCGGCCGTGCCGCTTACATCCAGCCTGTCTGACTGTCCGTTTCCCACGGCAACGCCCAAAGTTGCCCGGGAATGGTTGGTGTAATCACCGTCGATGATGGATACGGCAAAATTTCCATCCAGGTTCAGTGTGCCGTTGTTGACCACATCTCCGGTTACCAAGGAGTCTCCCCGCAGGTAGACTGTGCCTGATCCCATGTCGATGTCGCCGGTTACTGCACCGTGGTTGTCAAAGATGTTGTCTTTGCCCCAGCCCCTGATGTCCCCGTTGATAGCTCCCCGGTTATCGATGAAGCTGGAGCTTCTCTCAAGCGATAAATCTCCCGTCAATTTTGAATCTTCGGTGAGGGAAACTAGATTCTTATCCTTTATGAGTTGGAGAGAAAAAGAAGAGCCTTCGATTGTGCCGCTGTTTATAATTGTGGACGGGCCTACGGAGATGACTCCTGCGCCGCCGCTAGAGTCAACACCTGCAACCCCCTCGATGGTACCGGTGTTTGAAAGATAAGCCGGGCCGCCGGTTAACAGGACACCCACGGCATGGTCATCACCCTGCGCCTTGATGGTTCCGCTGTTGATCACCTTTGTCTGTGATCTGCTGTCGGCCCATACGCCGTAGGCATGGGAGCTCGACCCTTGCGTAGCCCGTGCGGTGATGCTGTCGGTGTTGACCACCTCGGTTGAATTGCCGCCGTTTGCGGCCCAGATACCGACGGCTAGCGACATTTCCTTTCCGCTCATCGCGTGGGCATTCAAGGTGCCGTGGTTCTCGGCAAGCCCCCCCTGCATGCAGAAGCCGTAGGCTATAGCCTGATTTTCAAGGCTTGCGGCAAAAGCGCTTATCTGGCCTTCGTTGATTATGCTGCCTTCCGGGCCGCCCCAGAGATAAACTCCCCGTGCGGTGGACAGTTCATTGCTGGAACCGGCCAAGACGTTTATGGTTCCGGAGTTGAAAACACTGCTGGCGGCCCCTCCCCACAGATCGACTCCGTGGGCGTTCAATGTTCCACCGGCGCTCCAGGGTTCAGCCGTGATGTCACCGTCGTTGGATACATGCCTGCTTTCCCCTTCCCAGTAGTTGGGCATGATATAGGTGGATTCCAGGTTGACGGCTGCTGAGTTGTAACGTATTTTCATGTATCCGCCTTCCCCCCAGGAAGACTCCCCCCAGCTGTTTCTGAGAATCCAGTACCCGGATCCGCCTTCTTCCGGCTCATCCTCCCAGCCTACCAGGGAAATTGCATGGTTGGTCACAGTATAATAGGGGATAATGGAATCAATGTAATTGTTATCATTTTCGAAGATTCCTTCTTTATACAAGAGGAAAGGACCGTCGCACAGAACTGCCGCGTCCACGGCACCTAGGTTGTAGATCACCCGTTTGGTCGTCTCTATATCATTGGGAGGAATGCGGTACCAGTCCTTGAATGTGTAGCGGGGTGCGTCCCAGTGAAGGTCATCCCCCGGATCGACCGTGGTATAGGGAAAGTCTTTTTCCAGGGGAATGCCGTATTCGATAAGACCGGTCAGTTCTTCGTAATCATAGTTGGACCCGTTGCAGCCATGGAAACCCTCGTAAAGTGGACTTAGGCTCCAGACGATAAAGGCCTCCGAAAGATCGAGGGCTTTATCGTCATAGAAATTATGTCTCAGGTTTAAGGAGCTTTCAGCCGCAGCTACGGCACCGAAACTGTAGCAGCTGCCGCAGTCTCCCTGACTTCGCACTGGGCCGATATAGCTTCGGCCGTCCACATCGCGGAGGTCGAAGGAGGAAGGAAGCGGTGAGGCCAGCGCACCGGTACAGGGCAGCAGGCTAATCATTAAAAGCAGCGTCAGTCCTTTTTTCATCCGCACAAACATTCTTTTTGAACCTCCTTGCACCTTTCCATGTCAGTTCATTTGTTCCAACAGGGCGACTGTTCAGAGCTCTGGCAAGCTTGATGCCTGAAACAGGTCGGGCGATTTGGGGGAATTTGGTTCCCATCTCGCCCGCCAAAAAAAGTTTTCTGAGCAGATGCCACCGGGTCAGAATTAGTCCCAGATGCTCCCAAACATTCAACATTCAGCCCGGTTGGGATTATGTGTATAAATCAGGGTATAATCACCTATATATTTGATATTAAAGCAATTAATAGCATTCGGTGGACATGCTGTCAATAGGAAAAACAGGGGCTTCCCCGGAAGTTTCCATTATCTCTGATGGAGCTGTGACATCCAGTCGAGATGAGGGTGCGTGGAGGCCCTTTTGCCTGATCTTTTTTCAAGTTCTTCGATTCTCGTTTTTCAATTTGGTATCACGGTTCCTTAATTTTATAATAAGGGTCTTTGAGCGCCGAAACCGGTTGCCTTTTCAAATGCATGGGCGAGCTGGAGCACCGCAAAATCAGACTGGTGGCGGCCTACTATCTGAATCCCTACAGGAAGCCCATCCTGGGTGAATCCGCATGGTACCGAAATGGCAGGCAGCCCTGTCACACTGATGAAATAGCACGTTTTCATCCAGTCTATGTAGGACTCCATGGTAACGCCGCCTATTTCGGTAACATAGGGCTGCTTCACATCAAAAGGCGGGACCTGGTTAACAGGAAGTACTAAGAATTCATAAGTTTCCAGAAATTTTCTCACCCTTTCGTAAAGCTTTGCCCGTTTTACCTCTGCCTGTCCCAACTGCGGTCCGATCAGTTTACGGCCTTCCTCGATGTTCCATATGACAGTGTCTTTCATTAAATCTCTGTGCCGTGAGAGCAGCTCACCATACGCAAGCTCAAATCTCCAGGCTCTCCAGCATTTGAAGGCTTCGTCCGCGCCCTGGAAATCAGGCTCCCCTTCTTCCACCATACAGCCAAGACTTTCAAAGACCTGTATTTGAGAACTGATAGCGTCTGAAACATCTTGGTGTACGGGTAATCCGCCCAAATCACGACTCCAGGCTATTTTGACGCCGGTAAAATCCCGCAACAGGCTTTTCCGGAACATATCGCCTGGCTCGGCTATGGAGATCGGGGAGCGCGGATCGAAGCCGGCGATGGCACTTAACATAAGCGCGGCATCTTGAACCGTCCGGGCCATGGGCCCTTGGACGGACAGGGGAAACCATGGAGTAGGATTAGGCCAGGAAGGCACCCTCCCGGGTGAAGGCCTGAAACCAATAACATTACAGAAATTTGCCGGGTTTCTGAGCGACCCGCCGAAGTCGCTTCCGTCCGCGATCGGAAGCATCCCGTAGGCAAGGGCTACCGCTGCGCCTCCACTGCTTCCCCCGCATGTTTTGGATGTATTGTAAGGGTTGAGCGTCTCCCCGAACACTTGATTGTAAGTCTGTGAGCCGGCCCCGAATTCAGGGGTATTGGTCTTTCCTATCGTAATAGCTCCGGCTTTTTGTAGACGATCGACTATTAAGGCGTTTTCTTGAGGAATAAAATGCTTGAATATAGGTGATCCATAGGTTGTCCTCATTCCCTTGACAGGAACCAGGTCTTTATGAGCGATAGGCAATCCATGCAGGGGACCCAGCCGATCTTTTCTGGCGATCGACTCGTCAGCCTTTCGCGCTCCGTCCATGGCCCTATCCGGCTCGATGGTGACAATGGCATTGACAATGGGGTTTATTTCTTCAATCCGTGAAAGATGGGCTTCCATGACTTCTTTTGCAGATAGCTTTTTTTCACGAATATGCGAAGCAAGTTCAACCGCAGTAAAAAAGCAGATATCCGA
>CAYXDR010000194.1:0-6419 GCA_964463515.1 uncultured Desulfobacteraceae bacterium
AAAAAATCACGGTGTATCCAAATCCCTGATCATTCCTGTGGAAATCCAGCACAGGGAGTTTCTGGCCAAACTTCACATGGCCGCGGCGGCCGCGGCGAGGGGGTGCGAGGTTTTTATCGGGAACCAGGCCGAGATAACCCGCCGCTTGTCGCAGTTTCCCAATTCCCTTTACCTGGACAAGAGTATCGACAGGGCGAAATTCGCACATTTCAGAAGGCTGCACTCCTTCGGGCATGTGCCTGTGGCCTTGTGCGAGGAAGGGCTTGTTTATCGAAACGCCGAGGCCTACCGGAGAGAGAGGATACACCCTCCATGTTTCGATCTGGTGGAGCGTTTTTACATGTGGGGCAGACACCAGCTTGCGGATGTAGAAGCGGTGGTGGGGAAAAGCCCCCGCCTGAAGGTCGCGGGAAACCCGAGATTCGACCTTCTGCGGCCGGAGATGCGACGGGTGTGGCAGGCCGAAGCTGAAGAGATTCGATCGGAATTCGGAAACTTTGTTTTGATAAACACGAATTTCAGCAGGGCCAACCGGGTAGAGGGTATCCCGGACGTGGTCGAGGTGCTGAAGAAGCGGGGCACCCTGGGAGGCGAGGGGAACATCCCGTTTTACCGGGGCTGGGTCGAGCACCTGGACCGAATCAGGCGGCATTTCCTCGATATGGTGCCGGAGCTTGCCCGCGCTCTTTCACCGTTCAAAGTTCTCATAAGGCCGCATCCGGGCGAGAACCACGAATCCTGGAAGAAGGCGGCAGAGGGGCTCGAAAATGTCCGCGTGGTCCACCGGGCAAGCCCGGTTCCCTGGATGATGGCTGCCAGTGCCGTGGTACATAACAGCTGTACGACCGGGGTGGAGGCCTGGATGCTCGACAGGCCCGTTTTTGCATATATGCCGATCACAAGCGATACTTACGACAGCGAGCTTCCGAATGAGCTGAGCGAGCGGCACGATTCGGTCTCCGGCCTCAAAGAGGCGCTGCGCGGAGCCCTCGAAACAGAGGGCGTCGCCGCAAAAGGCGCGCACAGGGAAAACCTCGCTGCTTACTATGTGGAGGGAATCCGTGGGAAATTCGCCACGGACATAATTGTTTCCGATTTAATCGATAATTGCGAAGTAGTCGAAAAAAGGGCGCCTATAATTCCTGCCCTTTACGAAACCGCCCACCGCACGGCGAGAAGGATCCCGGGCCTGAGGGTGCCCGCGGGCTTGAGGCATTTGAAAAAGCAGAAATTTCCGGGAATAGCGCTGGAGGAGGTCGGGCGCCTGCTCGGTGTGCTTGCCGGACTCAGGCCGGAACTTGCTTCTGTTGGGTGCGAACGGCACCGGAAGGTGCCCGATGTGTTCCGGATTTACTGAGCCGTCATTATTGATGGCCCCGCAAAAAGTCAAAACAACGATGTCCTTCGGGGTCGGGGTCGCTACCGGGATCGGTATCGGAAGTTGATCAGGGGCCTTTTCGGCCCCGATACCGATTCCGACCCCGACGACGATAAGGCGGAAATGGTACTTTTACGATTTCATCATCATTCAATAACCGGGTTTAAAAATCGCTGACTCCAGGATCAAAATTCTGCATGTGATCACGGGCCTTTCCACGGGAGGGGCCGAAACGATGCTCTTTAAGCTCGTTTCGGCCATGGATCGCGCCTGCTTTTCGAACCGCGTGGTATCCATGACAAGCAGGGGGGCCACGGCACAGATGATCGAATCGGCAGGTGTTCCTGTAAGCGCCCTGGGAATGCGCAGGGGGGCGCCGGACCCCAGGGGCGTTTCCTGCTTGTTCCGCCTGATTCGCCGCGAGAAGCCGGATGTGATCCAGACATGGATGTATCACGCCGACTTGATGGGCGGCCTGGCATCGCGGCTTGCAGGGCGAAGGGAAGTTGTATGGAACATCCGGCACACAAATCTTGCCCTGGAAGCCAACAAAAGGACCACTGTCTGGACGGCCCGGGCATGCGCTTTTTTCTCCGGGCTCATACCCGCCCGCATCGTATGCTGCAGCGAGGCCTCGAGGCGTGTTCACTCTGGGCTCGGCTATGACGCCGGAAAAATGGTGGTGATACCCAACGGCTTCGACCTGGTTTCTTTTAAGCCCGATACCGCCGCGCGCGAATCGGTTCGGAGGCAGCTGCGCCTTCCGCCGGATTCCCTGCTGGCGGGCATGATCGCGCGGTTCGACCCACAAAAGGACCACCGGAATTTTATCCAGGCTGCCGCCCGCCTGGCAGGAAGCGGGGTGCGGGTTTTTTTCGTTCTCTGCGGCCTGGGGGTGGATGCCGCCAATGATAAGCTCGCCGGATGGGCGGGCGAAACCGGCTTCGCGGACAGGTTTTTTTTCCTTGGGCGAAGGCAAGACATGCCCCGTATCACCGCGGCGCTCGACGTGGCCTGCCTTTCTTCGGCAGGGGAGGGATTCCCGAACGTACTCGGAGAGGCCATGGCCTGCGGGGTTCCGTGTGTTGCCACCGATGCCGGGGATTCGGCCTATATCGTAGGGCGGACCGGAAGAATCGTGCCGCCGGGGGATTCTGCCGCCCTGGCCCGGGCAATGGGGGAAATCCTAGGCATGGGGCCGGAGGGCCGGAGCAGGCTGGGCGAGGCGGCCAGGGAAAGGATCCGCGAGAATTTCGATTTGAGCGACATCGTGGGCCGGTATCAGGATCTGTATTTGGAAGTGAAAAGGTAGGGTGAGAGGGGCCTTGAGACGAATCATTCACAGATATATCGCCTTTGAAATCCTGCCGACCTTTTTCACCGGGCTCCTGGTGGCGGTTTTCATTATAATAGCCACTCGCACCCTTTCGCTCACCGAGATGGTGGTGAGCAGGGGGGCGCGGCTTTCGGACATGGCCTGGCTGCTTGTATACCTGCTTCCGGACGTGGTCTTTTTCGCGCTTCCCGCCGTGGTGCTGATGGCCGTGGTAACAGCGTTTCTCCGCCTTTCGGCGGACAGTGAAATCATAGCGCTTAAATCCTCGGGCGTAAGTCTCTACCAGATGCTTCCGCCGGTGGTCGTATTTGCAGGGGCCGCGCTGATTGCCTCTCTCGCGGTTTCCCTCGTTGCGGTGCCCTGGGGAAACAGTTCGTTCAAGGACGTAGTCTTTCGAATCGCCCAATCCCAGGCCAGCCTTGGAATCCAGGAGAGGGTTTTCTCTGAACCTTTCGACGACATCGTATTTTACGTGAATCAATTTTCCCGGAAGGACCGCTCCATGAGCGATGTCTTTGTCTCGGACAGGCGGGACCCGGAGGCGGCCCACACGGTTGTGGCTGATCAGGCGTTTTTGGTTTCACACCCCCTGAAAAAGGTTATAAATATACATTTCAAAGACGGCTCCATCTTCATGGTGGATAGAAAAAGCGGTTCTTCCCGGTCCATCGATTTCGACACTTACGATATCCATATCGAGCTCAAGGATGTTATGGCGGCGCTCGATTCCCGGAAAAAATCACCCAAGGAGATGACTGTGGGAGAATCCATCCGGGAACTTCGGTCGGGCGATTCAGGCTCGCCCAGGTACAATGCCGTCATGATCGAAATGATGGAAAAATTTTCCATCTCCGCAGCCGTATTCATCATGGGCATCATCGGTGTGCCCCTGGGGGCCCATCTTAAGGCGAGGGGGCGTTCGGCCGGGATAGGGCTGAGCCTTTCAGTTTTCATGGTGTATTATATTTTTCTCGCGGCGGCCAGGAGCGTCGGGGAGACAGGCCTCGT
Source organism: uncultured Desulfobacteraceae bacterium (assembly GCA_964463515.1). Classification (GTDB taxonomy): domain Bacteria; phylum Desulfobacterota; class DSM-4660; order Desulfatiglandales; family Desulfatiglandaceae; genus CAYXDR01. The sequence goes on from CAYXDR010000194.1 coordinate 3,723, forward strand.
GCCTCCGGCGGCAGGGGTTTGGGTGCCCGTGGTGTTTCTTGCCGCCTGCTGCACCATGTTCCTGGTGCGGGCGGCAAGGGAGCTCCCCCTGCTACCTTTGGAGATCGGCTCTCCGTTCAAGAGAAGGGTTGGTTCCGGGGCATGAGAGTTTTTTCCAGATATTTGCTCAAGGAGTTCGCCTGGTTCCTCGCGGTTTTCACCGGTGCTTTCACGGTGATTTTTCTGATGGTGGACTTTGTCCAGAAGGTGGACAATTTTCTGGAGTCGAGCGCGCCGCCTTGGTCCATGGCCGTCTATTTCGGCTTCAAGATACCCTATATAATCGTACAGATGGTTCCTGTGGCCACCCTCCTTGCCGCGATTGTAATGTTCAGCATCATGGCCAGGCATAACGAAATAACCGCGATGAGGTCCTGCGGGATGAGCGCGGTTCAAATTGCACGGCCTGTCGTGTACGGGGCGGTTGCGGTCACGGTGCTTTTGTTCGCGATGCTGGAAACGGTGGTCCCGTTGTGCAGCACGAAGAGCAACGGAGTCTGGGACCTGTATGTCATGAGAAGAGGTCAGCCTCGCACACACGGGCAGTATAACGTCTGGTACAAGGGAAGCGACGCCATATACCGCATCGGCCGGATTGACTCGGGGGCCGGAGAAATGCGCGACTGCTCGTTCTATTTCTTCGACGATGATTTTCACCTGCTGAAGCGGATCGATGCCCCAAGGGTGTACTGGAAAGACGGGAAGTGGATCGCCAGGTCCGCCCTGATGCTCAAAGAGTCTCAGAGAGGTGGCTACAGTCTCGAACAGGTAAAGTCCGGGGCCCTTGAAATTCCTGAGAAACCGGAGGATTTCATAAACGAGCCGCGGAAGCCCGAGGAAATGAACTACCGTGAACTCAAGAAGTATGCAGCTAAAATCCGGGCCGAAGGCTACGATCCCACTGCCTATGTGGTGGATATGCACATCAAGCTTGCATTTCCTTTTATAGTTGTCGTACTCGCGGCCATGGGGCTTCCCATAGTGCTGACGGTGGGAAAGCACCGGACCCCGCTGGCGGTATGCGCCGGTATAGGCTTGTGCTTTCTTTACCTGGTGATTCTCGGCCTGTTCAGGTCCATGGGGCTTTCCGGGATGCTTCCGCCGGTGGTTTCCGCGTGGACGGCCAATGCTCTGTTCCTGCTGGGGTCTTTATACGCCTTGATGAGGGCGGAGTGAGGGTTGGAAGGTGACAGCGTGATTTCTGAAGGTGGAAGGGAAATAAGGATTCTGCGGGTGATTGCCAGGCTCAATATCGGGGGGCCCGCCATCCAGGCGGTGATGTTGAGCGAAGGGCTGGCGGCCAGAGGATTTCGGACGGTTCTTGCCTGCGGCGCAGTATCCGCGGGGGAGGGCGATATGGGCTATCTCGCCCGCGAAAAGGGCGTTAAGACCTATTCGGTGCCTTCCCTCGGGCGAAATATTTCACCTTTTGACGATCTGAAGGCATTTTTGGCGCTGAGGCGTTTGATCCGCACCTTCAACCCCCATTTGATCCATACACATACCGCGAAAGCGGGCACCCTTGGCCGCCTCGCCGCCTTCAGCATCAATTTTGCCAGGCCGCGCCGAAAGCGGATCAAGACGGTTCATACTTTTCACGGGCATGTGTTTCAGTGCTATTTCAACCGTTGGGCCGCGGAGCTGTTCAAGGCGGTCGAAAGACTGCTGGGGCGTTTGACTGACAGGATCGTTGTGATCAGCGATCTTCAGAAGCGTGATATCTGCAGCAGGTTCCGTATTGCGTCCGAAGACAAGGTGAAGATCGTCCGGCTGGGTTTCGACCTTGAACCGTTCGTCTCGATGGGCCGTTTTGGAAGCAGGGTTTTTGCATCAAACCGGCGGCCTTTCAAGGTTGTAACCGTAGGCAGGCTCACCGCGGTCAAGAATCACGCGATGCTCATAGGTGCGGCAGCCGAGCTCGATGCTCAGGGTGTGCTGGACGATTTCCGGTTCATCCTGGTCGGGGACGGGGAATTAAGGGGCCGCATCCAGACCTTGGCCCGCAAGGCGGGAGTGGAGCACGCCTTTGAATTCGAAGGCTGGCGGAGGGACATGCCGGAAGTTTATGCATCGGCTGATGCGGTGGCTCTTACCTCGAAAAACGAGGGCACGCCCGTGGCCCTGATCGAGGCCATGGCCTCCGGGTGTCCGGTGATTTCGACGGACGTGGGGGGCGTGCGGGACCTGGTAGGGGAGCCTGTGGAAGACCTTGACGAGGGGATATGGAGGGCCCCGCGGGGCCTTGTCGTGCGCTCCGGGAACAGCGCGGCCCTGGCCCGGGGGCTTCGCCTCATGCGCGGCGGCGGGGCGCTTGGCATGGAAACGACTAAACGAGCCTCGGAATTCATCGTGGAAAAATACGGCGTAGAAAGGCTTCTGACCGACATCGATCTGTTGTACAGGAAAGTATTGATGGCGTAGGCCGGCCACGTATCGGTTGTTGGGATAATCGAAATCGAAACCGGGATCGAAGAGACATGGGGCTTGGAGGCGGGAAACTGGATGTCTATCGTCTTTCGATAGGCTACGTTGCATGGGTTTACAGCTGTTAGCAGTTAGCTGGGCGGAAAGAAGAACTACTTTAAAAACAACCGATACCGATACCGACGCCGACAAGATAAGGATGGAATTTTTACGATGCCGCCAAGCTCTGAATTT
>CAYXDR010000195.1:0-6417 GCA_964463515.1 uncultured Desulfobacteraceae bacterium
GGGTATGCCTCCGGCCATGCGCGGGATTTTCGACCGGGTGATACGTTCTGCCTACGGCATTCTCCTCGTTACCGGACCTACCGGGAGCGGCAAGACAACGACGCTTTATGCGGCGCTTTCCTCCATTAACACCCCGGATATCAACATCATCACCATCGAAGATCCGGTGGAGTACCAGATCGAGGGGATTGGGCAAATTCAGGTGAACCCCAGAATAAATTTGACTTTCGCCAATGGGTTGAGGTCCATTGTACGTCAGGATCCCGATGTAATCCTGGTTGGTGAAATCCGTGACCTCGAGACCGCGGAGATCGCCATTCAATCCGCACTTACCGGTCATCTGGTTTTTTCCACGCTGCACACGAACGATTCGGCGGGTGCTGTGACCAGGCTTATAGACATGGGCATAGAACCTTTTCTTGTAACTTCATCGGTGATCGGCATCCTGGCCCAGAGGCTGGTAAGGGTGATTTGCAGCGACTGCAGGGTTCCCTATTTCCCCAGTGAGGCTGAATACCGTAGTATTGGGTTGACACCGGATATGGTCGAAGGTAAGACATTTTATCGGGGTAAAGGCTGCCCGTCCTGCATGAATACCGGGTACTGCGGCCGCTCGGGGATTTTCGAACTTTTAATGATGACCGAAGAAGTAAAAAAAACGATTCTCAAAACCTCCGATGCGGGGGCAATTAAAGCACAGGGTGTGGCCCAGGGCATGATGAGTCTTCGGGATGCCGGCGCCCGGAAAGTCCTTGAAGGCGTAACAACGATAGAAGAGGTATTCAGGGTTACGCAGCAATAGCTTGCAGAGGGCTTAACAGGAGGTGGAACCAATGAAGGAGAGGGAATCGTTTTTGAGAAACGTGCCGCTGTTTCGGTCCCTCGACCCCAAAGACAGTACCCGGCTTGCCGAGACCACAAGAATTGTCGAATTGAAAAAGGGCCGTGTGCTGTTCCGCAAAGGTCAGGAAGGCGAATCCCTCTTTGTGATTTATCGAGGCAGGATCAAAATAGTTCTTCCCTCAAGGCTTGGCGATGAGATGATTCTCTCGGTTTTTTCCGAAGGGGATTTTTTTGGGGAAATGGCTGTCCTCGACGGAATGCCGAGATCCGCTGACGCGGTGGCCATGGAGGACTCAGAGCTGATTGTCCTGGATCGAACAGCCTTCATGCAGTTTTTGAAGAACAACGACACGGCGCTCGATGCTATCCTTTGCAGCCTTTCCACGCGATTGCGCAAGACAGACGACCTTCTTGAAGATACCTGTTTTTTGAATATCTCCGCACGCTTTGCAAAGAGGCTGGTGGATTTGGCCGAAAATTACGGGCGGAGGCGCGGGGATTCGATTTTGATTGACCTCGATGTCACCCAGAGCGATTTGGCCAGGATGGTGGGCGCTACCAGGGAAAGCATAAACAAGGAGCTGCGAGTGCTGAGAGAAAAGGGCCTGGTGAGCACCATCGGGAGCAAGGTAACCATTTTCAATTTAGCTCTTCTAAAGCGCCGGATACATTGAACGCCGAGGATGATGAAACCGTAAAAAGTCAAAATAACGATGTCCTTCGGGATCGAAATCGACGCTGTAGGCCGCTTGATCCTCTCGAACTTGGTAGCCTCTTCCGCCGAGACGGCTGAGCATCGCGGCCATCCGGTCGAGTTCATCCTTTCGCTTACGGCTTTCCATCTTGTCCAAGCCCCATATCTCTTCGATCCCGATAGAGATCCCGATTTCGATTATCCCAACACCGTTTAACGAACCATTTTGGTCAGGTCCCACATGGGCAAAAAGATCGCTAGTGCGAAGAAGCCGACGACAGCTGCAAGTCCTACCATCAAAATGGGGCCAATCATCTCGGAGAGCCTGTTTGTCGCATATTCCACCTCTTCGTCATAATGCTTTGAAACTTCCGAGAGCATTTCGTCCAGGTTACCAGATTCTTCACCTATAGCAACCATGTTGATCACCATTGGAGTGAAGTATTTGGCGGATCGCAAGGGACCTGAAATTCCCAGTCCTTCTTCCAGCCTCGTGCGGAGGCGGTCGAACTGCCGGGAGATGGAGCGGTTGCCGATTGTACCTGAAAGAATTTTCATAGCATCCAGCACCCCTACACCGCTTGACTGAAGGATCGCAAAAATGCTGGCAAACCTGCTCATGGCGGCTTTGACGAAAAGAGGCCCGAAGAGCGGGATTTTGAGAAGAAATGCATCCCTGGTGAATCTGCCGTTTTCGGTTTTGAAATAAAATCTCATACCGATAACAAAGGCAATCGCTCCACCGAGAAGAAAATGCCAGTAGTCAATCAGAAAGTGATACATGATATTGCATATTACGGTTGGAAGTGGAAGTTCGATTTTGGCGGATTCAAATATCTTTATAAATTTCGGGATCACAAAAGTCAGAAGTATGAAAAACGCTATCCCAAGAAAAATCAGGACTACGATGGGATACTGCAGGGCGGACTTGATTTTCGATTTAACTTCGTGTTCGTGTTCTATCAGATAAGTGAGCCGGTCCAGGACCTCTGCGAGGGAGCCGCTTGTTTCGCCGGCTTCTATCATGCTGCAATAAAGGTTATCGAAAACCGTGGGGTGTTTCCTGAAGGATTCATTCAATGCTGCGCCTTCTCTTATATCCTGGGCCATCAATGTCGTCACTTTCTTGAGTTTTGCATTTTCGGTCTGCTGAGAAAGAATTTCAAAAATGCGGACTATGGAAACTCCGGCCCTGAGCATCGTGCGAAGTTGCTTGGTGAAAAGGATTAGGTCCGGAGTGGTGACCTTGGTGTATCTTTCCTTCAGGCTTAGCCGGCCGGGGATTCCTCCTCCTTTTTTCGCCGGGGAAATGCTTGAGGGTATAAGACCCTTATCTCCGATTATTTCTCTGGCACGCTCGATGGAATCGGCTTCGACGACTCCTGAGACGGTATTTCCAATTTCGTTGATGGCTTTATACGCGAACCTGGGCATAAGGCACCTCCGGCCCACCCGATGAACCTGCGGGCATAGATCGTTACGTCATTACCGCTGTTGCGGCTTCTTCAAGTGTGGTGATGCCCTTGAACACCTTTGATACGGCATCTTCCCTCAGAGTTCGGAGTTTTCCCTCTGCTCTGAGGGCGCGGGTGATTTCCTGGGCCGAACGGCGCTTCAGTATCATATCCTGGACCGTCTCGTCGATAACCAGAACCTCGAAAATTCCCGTGCGGCCCTTGTATCCCGTTTCCATGCACTGGAAGCAGCCTCCCCCCTTATACAGGGTGGTCCCGGCGTATTTCTCCAACCCCCACAATGCGAAGGTTTCCGGAGGTGGAACATATGGAGTTTTACAGTAGGGGCAAATTTTTCTCACCAGGCGCTGGGCGAAGGACACTACCATCACAGAGGCTATCAGGAAAGGTTCTATTCCCATGTCTATGAACCTGGTGATGGCCCCGGCCGCGTCGTTTGTGTGTACCGTGCTGAGGACACGGTGCCCTGTCATGGCCGCCTGAACAGCAATGGTAGCGGTTTCTGTGTCCCTTATTTCCCCTACCATGATAATGTCAGGGTCCTGCCTCAAAATGGACCTGAGCCCGCCGGCGAAGGTCATGCCGGCTTTCCGGTTCAATTGTACCTGCCTTATTCTGTCTATGCGATATTCAACCGGGTCTTCAATCGTAATTATGTTTACATCTGGCTGGTTGAGCTCCTTCAGTATCGAGTAGAGGCTGGTACTTTTCCCGCTACCCGTGGGCCCTGTGCTCAGGATCATGCCGTAGGGCCTGTGTATCATGTTATTCAGCTTATCCTGGTCCTTGGTACTCATTCCCAATTGATCAAGCCCGATTATACCGCCGCTCGTGTCCAGCAGACGGAGCACAAGATTCTCGCCGTGAATGGTCGGAAGTGACGATGCCCTTATGTTGATCTCTTTGTTATCCATCCGGATGGTAAAGCGGCCGTCCTGGGGTATTCTGGAAACGGCGATATCCATGTTCGCCAGGATTTTCAGGCGGGAAACCACAGCAAGAAACATGGATTTGGGCGGAGCGGGAACATCATGAAGCTTGCCGTCTATCCTGAACCTGATATTCACGAGATCCTTTTCGGGGCTCAAATGCACGTCACTCGCCCTGTCGCGCACCGCCTGGGAAAGAATCGAATTGACAAGGCGCACGACGGGAGCCTCTTCTGCCAGCCCCTGGAGGCTGCTTACCGTCAAATCTCCTGTTTTTTCTTCTTTTTCCGGTTCTTCCCCGTTTTGATATTCTCTTTCCTCGACGCTTTCGAGCACATGGCCGAGGTCTGTGTACATGCCGTAAAGGCTTCCGATGATCTGGTTCAATTCCTGTTCGGTGCAGATCAGTGGTTCCACCTCGGCATTGGCATGCAGTTCCACCGCGTCAAGGGCAGCGATGTCCATCGGGTCCGTCATGGCAACAATAAGCAAGTGACCCTTTTTGCTGAGCGGGGCCACCTGGTACTTTTTGGCCAGGTCCACAGGGATCAGTTTTGACAGATTTACGTCCACAGAGTGTTTGTCGGGCCGGTATTTTTCCACTTTCAACTGGGTGGATATTAAATCCATTATCTGGGATTCCTGCAGGAGTCCCTGGCGGATAAGATACTGCCCCAGTTTTAAACCCTGTTTTTTGTGATTCGCGAGGGCTTGTTGAAGCTGGGCCTCGTTCAAAAGGCCCGCATCTACAAGCATTTCGCCAAGTCTTTTCTTTTTAGCCATTGTTCACCTTAAGGCCATCCAGACAGCATAATCGTGCCGTCCGCCGGACCGCCGAAGACCTCGGCCTTGGAGGCCAGTTCCGGGGGCAGCTTTTGAGCGGCTTTCTGTGCGGAAGCTTCGTCTTCATACCGACGGGCCTGGACCACATAATGAATTATGGAACCGTCTTTCAACAGGAAGCTAAGAATTCTCAATGGAGGATTCAATGCAGGGGCCGTGAGAATAAAACGATAGGCATCACCAAGACTGCCGGTTTCTGCCATTTTCAGGGCAAAGCCGCTCCAGCCGGCCGGCCCGGTTTCGGTGTCGAGAACGGGAAAAACCAGGACCTGGCCTGCGGCCACCTGATTTATGTCCATTATATGGGGATTGGCCTCGGCGACTTTGAGTACCCTGTCAGTTGTATAATCACCGTAGACTCTGGCAACCATAGCCGAGAGCATGTCTTTGCGCTTGACACCGATGCGGCCCAGGTTTTCAGGAATCTGAGCAGAGACGACCAAAGACTCGTCGAAAGGCTCCGCCTCTGACGGCCCCGTCAAGGAAGGCGGAGAGATGTCCCCGGAGGGCAGGGGATGCGGATCTTCCGGTTCCGCCGCCGGCAGGGGCATTGGAAATCTTTCTTGCCGGGCGGGGGTTTCCGTTTTTTCAGCCGCAGGAGATTCGGGAGCAGTGCTTACCTTGGTCTCCAGCACGGGATCTTGGGGGAAAAGCTTTTCCACCGGTATTATCCGGGTTTCGATCCCGGCCCAGAGTGCCAAGGCCAGTATCAAGGCTGCGATGAAAACCCGGCGTAACTGCGTAGGCACGGAGGTTTTTCCTCCCCGGATACATGATTTGACAAGGGAGTAGCCGGCTTTTGTCCTGTTTTGAAGGATCAGTGTAAGAAGCATCCTGTGGCAAAGGTGAATAATTTTTCTCGGATACCCGCCGGTAGCGTTGTAAATTGCGCGCATCGCAGGGTATGTAAATTTTATCACGGAGCGGCCGCGTTCGCTTGCCCTGTCCAGGCGGAAGCGTATCATTTCCCTGGTTTCATTGAACGAAAGGGGTCCGAGTTTCAAAAGTTCGTTGACACGATCGCTGAAATTGTGCTGCGCTTTAAGTGTCGCTTCAAATTCGTTCTGGGCAAAAACAACCACCTGCAGCAACTTGGCGTCGTTGGTTTCGTAATTGAGGAATTCCCGCAGAATTTCCAAGCAGAACAGGGGTATTTTTTGTCCTTCGTCTATGATCAGCAAGACCGTTTTTTCTTCCTCCACTCCTTTGTAGAAGAGAAAGTTTTTTATACTTTCCTTGATACCCCACTCATTGCGCGCCCCGTTTTCAGGGATGCATTTAAACAACCTGGCCACCGTTTTCAGGAAATCCAGCGGAGTGCTGAAATAGGGATCGAAAATAAGGTGAGGCTCGACGGTCTCGTCTCCATCGAACACGCCTATCAAGCGCCTGCAAAGGGTAGTCTTTCCTGTTCCGACTTCGCCCATAACGACGTTTAGGCCGCGGCGGAGCCTGATTGAGACTTCCAGCTTCTGAAGACAGGTCACATGCTGGTCCGCCTTGTAAAAAAAGCCCGGGTCCGGCGAATTGGAGAAAGGCTCGCGGTTAAAATGAAGAATTTTAAAATATTCCATGTTTTTTTCAGCTTTGAAAATTTAAAAATTTGGTTGACTCGGAAAAATAAAGCCGGGAA
>CAYXDR010000196.1:0-6395 GCA_964463515.1 uncultured Desulfobacteraceae bacterium
GGATCCCGGATCAGGTCCGGGATGACGGGCAGGGGACTTTTTACGGTTTCATCAAGATTGATGGCATCATCAAAAAGTCATAATATCAAGTCAATCAAGTAAGGATCTGATAATTAGGCAAAAATTTCAACTATCTTCCTGGATTTACCGGCTTGACTTTTCTAAATTCTTTCAATATAAATCTCTGTTTAGATGAACAAATTATTAAAATGAGCATTTCATCGTTGAACCCTATGTTTTATCGCTAATAAGTTTAATATCAAAAGAAATTAGTCAAGCTTGGTCTTGATAAAAACCAAGGAGGAGTTTAATGACCAGATTATCACTGGCCGTGAAAATAACGGCAATGTTTTTTATGTGTTTCTTTTGTGCATCCTGCGCACAGCACGTTGCAACCCAGAAAATCCCGCTGTCCACCGAGCCCCCGGGTGCCCGGGTTTACGTTGACGGAAAGCAATCCGGGCACACACCGTGCGCAGTGGAACTCGAACGGAACCAGGACCACTTGATCACGTTCCAGAAGGATGGGTTCCGCCAACAGGATGTCTCCATCCGAAGGCAGCACGAAACAGAAACGACGCTTCTTAAAGCCATAAACTCCGGGGTCAGTGATGCCAAATTCTTCAAGGATCCGGTTTGGGGCTTAAACAGCGCCGTACAATCGCTCCAGGCCCAGAAGGCGTCCGGCGAAGCCTATGTACTGGCGCCCTCCACGGTATCATTAAAGCTTGTGCCGAAAGGCGGCTTCCCCCCGAAATCGACTGACGAAGAAGCAGAGAGAAGCCTCGAAGATGAAGCTTCCGCTATTGATCTGATGGACTCCGAAGACGAACACATGCTCGAAAACGCCCTTGAAGGCTCAACGACAGGGCACCACACGGTTTGGAAAAACAGCCGTACCGGTTATTCCTTTGCGGTACAACCTGAAGATGCGAAAACGGAAAACGGCTTTGTATCAAGGTATTTCACACTGGGTGCCCGCAAAGACGGCCGAAACATAGTGGACAGGTATCCGGCCTACAGGACAGGCAGAGGCCAATGGGTCGTGGGAAACCCACCCGCAGGCGGGGCTTCATCAACCCAAACCGGTTCAAAACCAAAATCCGAAGTTCTCGGCGCCGCCCGGGCCTTGGCGGAATCTACCACGCCGCCGGTGGGCAAAGACTGGAAGGTCAAGGAATCCAGCCACAGCTCCACTACGCGACATTCGGATGGTTCAATAACTAAAAGAACCAAAAGCACTTCGACCAAGGTAGGGGTGAGCGTCAACCCTGCGGCTGCCGCCCTCGGCATCCTGGACGCACTCCAGAGCCTGGATGATAAGTAAACGGCTGTTGCCTTGTTTTCGGTAAATTACCGCTGCCGGGGATTGTTTGATTCAGGGAGGGTATTCTCCTTCCCTGAATCAAAAACAAACATCACTTGCCCCTGTCAAGCCGGAACCGTATCCTAAGCACGCCGTCTGCAAAATCCGCAGAGACAATCCGGAACCGCCCGATGCGGCCGGTGGAAGTCACGTGGGGGCCGATGCACGGGCAGGAGTCATAACTACCCACATCGACTATTCTTATGCTTTCCATCTTCGAATCCGGGAGGCGGGCCAAATCGTAAATCTTTGCCGCCGCCTCAAATGAAAGCCGCTTTTCGGTCACCTGAACGTCCGAGCCTATGACCTCGTTCACGCGCTCTTCTATTTCCTTTATTTCCTCATCTGTCGGCAAACGATCGAACAGGTAGTCGCATTTGGATTTTTTCTTTTCTATATGAGCGCTGAAACACCTGCCGCAGCCGAACATCCTGACCATTGTCCGGTTAAGAACATGTTCGGCCGTGTGCATTCTTGGATCGTAATTTTTGCCCAAAACCCATTCTCTCACTTCAGCCTTCTGAGCCAGCGGCAGGTTTTCCATATGAAGTGGGCCCCTGCTCATAACCCACGGCCTTGAGCCACCAGGCCGGGTAAAACACGGGACGCGCGATTTCCTCCGGTGTATTGATATAACCGTCGTTGTATTTGACATAAAGATGATCTGCAAGGCTCCACCAGGCATTCAGTATTTCCCGTGCATTTTCATGGGTGTATTCGGTGAGCATGCGCCTTGCCTTCTCCAGGTGCCCGTCGTTATATAGCGACAGAGCATCGGCCTCGACCCCCTGTTGCCTGCCGAAAGCACGGGCTTCAAACCGTCCCTGTTCGGCTTCGATATCCTTAATCATGTATGAATATTTCAGCATGGCATAGTTGGCCACGTAATTGAAAGCCGTCCACATGCTGCCGCGGTCCATTTTCAGCGCGTCCGCCTTCTGAACCGATTCCGGAAGCCCCAGACCCCCGGGGTACAAAGGCATCAACACCGAGGTTGCAGGACGGTCGGCCCCGTACCAGCTCACTCCGCCGATGGCATCCGGCAGCCACTGTCTCGATTGGTTCACATAACCGTATACACAGCGAAAAATGTTAAGGGGCCTTTCGAAGGCTCCCTCCAGGGGTGTTAATTTACCTTCCTTGTCCATAGTCGTTTCAGCCCCGCCTTCGAAGCGGTTCGGGTTTCCGAACGGACCCGCGGCCAGGCCTGCAGTCAAATCGAACTGAGTTCCTTCGTAGTTGTCCCGATGGATGGCGAACACATCCTCGACAGTGAGCTTCTGATCTGGTTTGACCGCGAAAGGATACTTCCGGGTGAAGGGTCCTTCCACCCAGGCAGGCAGGTTCAGCGAGGGTGCCGCCAGGGACTGCGCACGCCAGACACGGCGCAAGGAATAATAGGGATGATGGAATTCACCGTCTCCATAAACCTTGGCCCAGTCCAGGGGGCCGTCCTCCGGCTTCCACCATCCCTTCGACCGGGCCGCTTCGAAGATGTTTTTGGAATACATCATGTCATCGGCATCCTCGCGTACATCCCTGATACGGAACTGGTTGGCGGCGACGAAAAACCCGTCATCAGGCACACGCTGCGCGATCCACACTCCGTCGCTCCCATTGAGGTCGTAACCCGCCATTTCCATAACCCATCCCTCTTCAGGGTCGGCCACCAGCAGGGTTTCGCCGGTGCCATAATAACCGTGGGTTTCTATCAGTTCGCCCATCAGCTCCACGGCTTGCCGTGCGGTCCTGCATCGTTCGAGAGCCACCCGGGACAGCTCCGAAGAATAAAATATCCGCTTGCCGGGTTCGGGCATAGGGTGAACCTTGGCCTTGTCGGTGCATTCTCCGATAGATACCTGATGCTCGTTGATGATGCCGTAGTTGCCGTCTATATACGCATAGGTGTGACGGGCCTGAGGTATGTAGCCGAGGGGCACACTGGCCGGTTCCTCGTCCACATCATATCCCGGACCGCGCGTGTGGGTGATCAGCCGGTGGTTCTGGGTTCCCCCCCATTCCGGCAGATAACCCATTGCAACCGCGTCGTAGAATACCGGCCGAAGAGCTCCTTCAGGGTAATCCATGGCGGGCACGTAAACTATCCGTGAATCACTCAGCCCGTCGTCGGTGTGGGAAACCATCACCGAACCGTCGGCCGAGGCATCACTGCCGATGATCGTGGTTGTGCAGGTGTAGGCGGAAGCCCCAAATCCCAGTACAATAACTGAAATTATGGAAAACAAAAATGGCTTTTTCATAATATCTCCCTTCCCATTGCGTATTTTTCCAGCAGCTGCCGAACCGCATCGCGCCGACTCAACTTCCGGGTGTAACGGATACGGTAACGCTGCCGCCCTTGTCGAATTTTTCTTCAACCAGTTTTTTATAATACGATTTATAGAGTTGCATCGCAGCCAGCGGATTGTGCCCGGTCACCCTGTCCTTGACCACCAGGACGGTGCATAACGCCTTGGAATAGTGCATGAACAAAGAATCATGCCCGACACAGAGTCCCATGAGGATATTGAATTCCGTTTGGGCCGCATTCAGTATCATTGCTTGTGTTATTGGGCTGCACATCGCTTCAAAACTGCCGGGTTCGACTTTCTGCTCATCGGTCAAACCGAGGACCCTTTCTTTCGGCGTTCCTCCCACCATACATATTACCGAGGCCACATCGAATCCCTGGGCCTTCAATATTCCGGATAAAATTCCGGCCTCATTTCTCAAGCCGCCGCAGAATGCCAGGCCCAAGCGCTTGTATCCCATTTTGTTTGCAAATTCGATAGTTTCCTGTATCCTGGGTTTGACAGCATACCGTACATGGGGATTGTCTTTGCCTTTGTTCACATAACATTCCGCTTCCTGGATACTGGCGTTTCTTGCAAAAATGTTTACATCTTTTCTGCTGTATTCCGAAAGGGATTTATCGATGACATCTTTCAGATTCAAGGTAGGGCAGTTGGCCGGACCTTTTCCTTCCGGGCTGCTGCAAATTTTTTCTTTGACCGCGCACTCGGCGCATTGCGGAATCATTATACTTGATTCTTCCATAAGCCTTCCCCGTTGATTATTTTTCTTTGCACACATCCACCCATTTTACCGGGTGGGACATTTCTTCCAACTCATTACAATTCAATTTTATAGCCGAATTAGAGCTGCCACATGCCGGGTATACAAAATCATAATTTTTTAATGAAACATCCAAATAAACTTGTACATTTTCATTTACTCCAAAAGGACACACCCCCCCTATTTCATGTCCGATCGATTCCTTCACTTCATTCACGGACAACATATGCGCTTTACAACCGTACTCCTTTTTATATTTCTTGTTGTCTATTTTCCTATTACCCGCCGTAACTATCAATATAGGCACACCATCTTTCTTAAAGGACAGGGTTTTCGCAATCCTCTCCTCTTCGGTATTTAATGCCTTGGCCGCAAGCTCGACAGTTGCGCTCGACACGTCGAACTCGATGATGTCCTCATCTTTACCCCAAACCTTAAAAAACTCACGAACCCGTTCTATACTCATAGCTTGCCCCGGAACCAAAAAGCTTTTACCGTTTACACCCTCCATCAGTTCCTCTACCGGGTATCGCCCTGGCACGTTACGTATGCCACAGGCTGCTCAACACGTCAACTTACTGCCGGGAAGAAGCCAGCCGCCGACTTGACCAGCCCAGAAACAAAAGCAGGCACATGGCGGCGACAGCAAAGCCTCCCAGCATAACGAAAATGCGGTCTATTGAAAGTTTTTCCGCCACATATCCGGCCGCGCTGCTCGCAAAGGAACCTGCGCCGAACGCGATAAAAAATTGGTATCCGAAAACCCTCCCACGCCTGGAAAAAGCCACATATGAGGTAACAATCCCGTTCTGGGCCGGCTGGGAAGAAAAATAGCCGAAAACAAAAACGAACGTGAATAAAATCAGTGCCCATCCGGTAACCATCGACATCACGAACGCACCGGCAGCGCAAAACGCCATCGCCCCCGCCATCACGAATTCAGGGTGGCGCAGATCCGCCACTCTTCCGCCCACGTATTGAGCCAGCACCCCCACCAGAAGCGCAGAGGTGGTGGCAGCGCTTCCGATCAACTCCGGTGTGAAACCCAGGACCTCCATTTTCAGCCTAAGGGTGAGAAACGCGTTTAAAAAAGAATTAACACTCCCGTTGAAAATTCCGCCGGAAAACAATGCCGCACCGCAAATGACAAAAAGTACCAACCCGTCGCCGGGTCGTCGCCCAGAATTCCTCCTGCCGGGCACATCCTGAACGCCTCCGGAATCGGCAGCGGCATCCTCAGATATGCGCACTCGGTATAGCAGCAATGCGAGCATCATGCCCGGCACAGCAAAAAGCACAAACACAGCTCTCCAGTTAAAAGCCATTGCCAGCCCCGCCGCAATTATCGGTGTCAAGGCCTGAAAAAACGTTCCCCCCATCCCGTGGTAGCCCATTCCCCGGCCGGACTGGCGGACACCTCTTGAAATCAGAGAAAGAGCAGATGGATGATACAAGCTGGAGAAGACGCCCAAGGCAAAAAGCCCGGCAACAAATACCCAGTAGGAACCGGCAAACCCCATCATCGCCGAAGATGCACCGGCCCCTCCCAGGGAAGCGGCGATAACCCTGCGTGAGCCTAACCGGTCCGAGACAACACCGGCCGGCACCGCTCCAAGCCCGAATGCCACACCGTATACAGTGGCAGCTACGCCCATCTCCACTACCCCGACCTCGAATTCCCTGGTCAAGGTAAGAAGGAGCGTGGGCAGGATCAATCCATATGCATGAATTAGCCCGTGAGCCAGGCAGGTTATCAGTACTATAAATCGTTCTTCTTTATTCATCATGAACCAACGAACCGCACCAAAACTTTTCTCATTAAAATCAAACCGTTTTAATCATCCCCTCATTCAAAAGCCATTTATTTCATACCACATATCACCCGGCCATGCACTAAAGTTGATGAGGTCGTAAAAAGTCAAAATAACGATGACCTTCGGGGTCGGGGTCGCTA
>CAYXDR010000197.1:0-6370 GCA_964463515.1 uncultured Desulfobacteraceae bacterium
ATTGCGCATCTTCAAGCCGATGGACGAGATGACTCACGCAGAAGTCAAAGAAATGGTCCAGCAACATGTGGATGCAGCGCGCCGTGGTGTGGAAGCAGGTTTTGATGTAATGGAAATTTCGGGCATCGTCGGCTATTTGATCAGCAATTTTCTGTCCAGCTATACTAACCGCAGAACCGATGAATACGGAGGTGACATCCGCGGCAGGTGCCGGGCGATGGTCGAAATTATCCGTGGAGTGAAGGAAGTTTGCGGCCCGGACATCCCGGTGGGGATACGGCTCTGTTCAGAAGAGCTGCTTGACGATGTGCGCGGAAATATTCCGGAAGAATCGATGGTCACCTATCAAATGGCCGAAGAGGCTGGTGCTGACTATATAAGCTGTACGCTGGGGTGGCAGGAATCCATTTATCCGGTGATCAGCAGGGATATTCCGCAGGGCAACTGGCTGCATCTGGCCAAGCGGGCGAAAGAGCATGTCAAGGTACCCATACAGATGGCGTATCGACTTTTCACCCCGGACCGGCCCAACGCGGCGATCGAACGGGGGGAACTGGATATCTGGGAAATGTGCCGGTCCATGATTGCAGATCCCCAGATGCCTAAGAAGGTGCTGGAGGGCCGGGAAGACGAAATAAGGCACTGCGTAGCGTGCAACCTGTGCCTTGCGAGGTTGTTCCGTGATGCTCCCATGACCTGTTATATCAACCCCACCTGTGCCCATGAACACGATGATAATTTTATTCCGCAGAAGGCGGCTGACGGCGAAGAAAAAACCGTCATGATTGTCGGTGCAGGTCCTGCCGGGCTCGAATGTGCCTATGTGGCCGCCCAACGGGGCCACGAAGTTCATGTATATGAAAGGCGGGGTGAGATAGGTGGGACACTGCTGGAAGCTTCCAAGGCTCCTTATGGAGATGAAGAGCTTCTGACCTGTACGAATTATCAGAAGGCAATGTGTGAAAAGTACGGGGTGGAATTTCACCTGGAAACAGACGTAACTCCTGATCTGGTGGAGGAGGAATTCCCGGACACCGTGGTGCTTGCCACTGGGCCTGTATATGAACCCCCTTCTGCAGGCGGGGACAGGGACAATATCGTCAACGTGCTCGACGTGCTGCGCGGCGATGCCCCGGTCGGCGAACGGGTGGTTGTCTGGGGAAACAGGAAGCCTGGAATCGGCGCGGCGCTTAAGCTGGCCAGGGACGGAAAGAAAGTCACACTGGTGGGCAAAGAAAGGACCGCCGGTTTCGATGTGAATCCATCTTTCAAGTGGAGGTACATGATTTACCTAAGGCAGAACGGGGTGAAGGTTTACAATGACTGTGACATCGTTGAAGTGGGTGACGGCGAAGTTGTTGTCAAAACCTACGACGGGTATCATATCCCGGTAGCCTGCGATACCGTCGTCGTATCGGAGAGGCGGGCCAATGAAGAGCTCAAGCAGGCTGTTCAGGGGGAAGGCATCGAGATGTTCGTGATAGGCGACGCTCTTGTACCCCGGAATCTTTCGAGCGCTGTGCATGATGGATATCGAATAGGTCTCAGGATTTAATTCTTTTTGAGGAACCAGACATCAGGAGGATAAACATGCCTGTCAACGCAGAAAAGGAGATCAGCAAACTCTGGAGGAACCTTCATGCCGCCCAGGGTGAAATTATCAAGATGTACTACAGGATGCGGGAGGTTGCCCTGTCTTTGGCGCCTGCCGGCACGGACCCGATGGAGGTGGGACTGAAGGCCGCGGAGATGATAGGGAAGGATGTGGGGAAAAATCTGTTGCCCCGGTTGAATTGGCTTAAAGGAGAGGAAGGGTTCCTGATGCAGCTCGGCGGCGCGCTCGCCGGGATTTGGAACACAGAAGGCGGTATGGCCGCGGTGGAACAGGGGGAGAAGCCCGGCGAAGTACTGATACGCTGCACCAGATGCCCTTGGCCCGGCACAGCAAAGGACTTCGACGTGTCCATGGAAGAGGTGGCTTTGAGCCGGGAGCGCATGTTTCAGGCGATTCTTGAGGATGTCGGCGTTTTTTTCAATATTCCACTCAAACTGGAGATGCTCAAAGCCATACCAAGGGGTCACGGGGTGTACCTGATGAAACTTTCGAAGGCCGAATAAAATAATTGGGATCCATGAAGAGTTTGAGGATCATTTTACATTTGATGCTCATCGTGGCGCCTGCTGCGGCGAAACAGGCAGGCCCCCGAAACAAAGAGGAGTGAAAGATGGCTGCGCAGGTAGATTATGAAAAGTGCACAATGTGCGGTGGCAACAGCGAACCCCTTTGCGTCGAAGTCTGCCCTGATTCAGCGATAAGGGTCCAGGACGGAAGGGTAGTCGTGACGGAATTCATCTGCGAGGATTGCAACGAATGCGGGTGTGTCTGCCCGGATGGGGCGATCCACGTGCCGTTGGAAAAGGTCACGTTTTAGAGGCGGGCGGGAAGGCTTGCGGCTGAAGCAGGCTGTCAACCGTTTTTTCAGCAGCAGCCTCAGGATTTCCATGATAATGGGAGCTTTTTATGAAAGTAAATAAAATCGATCATATCTGTATAGCGGTGAAGAATCTGGAGGAGGCGAAAAAGGTGTGGGAGCCGGTGCTCGGGAAAAGCGGTCCGGACGATGCCTACGTTGACGAGCCTGAAAAGATAAACGTTGCACGGTACTGGGTGGGAGGCGTGGGGTTCGAACTGATGGAATCGACTTCGCCGGACGGAGATGTCGCCAGGTTCATAGAAAAGCGCGGGGAAGGGGTAATGCTCATCAGTTTCAACGTGGATGAAACCCGCAAGGCGGTATCCGAAATGCAGGACAAGGGCTTCCCGTTTATTCCGGATTCAAGGGGTGAAATTGCACGGCCTTTCCGGGACTGCGAGTTTGCTTTTCTGCATCCCAAAAAAATGAACGGGGTGCTTTTGGAACTGATCGACTACAAGTGGAAAGAGCTTGAACCGCAGGCGGGTTCAGATGTCTAAACCCCGGATATATGAGGTTTATCTCGTATATGTGGATCAGGATAAATGCGACGGTTGCGGGGAGTGTGTGGTTTTCTGTCCGGTGAATGTTTTTGATCTCACGCATAAGGCCTTTCCGGTTCGAGCCCGCGACTGTATGGGTTGCCGGACCTGTGAGGCGGTCTGTAAGTCGAAGGCCGTGATAATTACCGAGATTTGACGGCCTCGTAAAAGTATCCAAGCCGTCATTTCCCGACGAGAACTTGTGTCGGGAGGTGACGATAGAGGAGATATTTTGACTTTTTACGACCTCATCAAATTTTACGAGCCCATCAAGACGGAATAGAGGAATATATGAACGACGCTGTTTTGATCGTCGGGGGCGGTGTTGCGGGCATTAACTGCGCGCTGAACGCCGCCGACTACGGCGCGAAGGTTTATCTTGTCGATGACACGCCCAGTATCGGCGGCATGATGGCAAGGTTGGACAAGACCTTCCCCACCAACGACTGCTCCATTTGTATCGAAGCCCCCCAGATGTACGAGGTGGACAACCATCCGAACATCGAGATCTTGACGAACACGGATATAAAGAAGGTAAAAAGGACCGGCGGCGGATTCAAGGTTCGTCTGGTGAGCAGGGCGAGGTACGTGGACGAGGAGAAATGCACCGGGTGCGGGGCATGTATTGACGCGTGTCCCGTGAGCGTGCCGGACGAAATGGACGGCAAGATCGGCGGCATGAGGAAATTAATTTCCATGCCGTTTCCTCAGGCTGTGCCCAACAAGGTGTACATCGACCCGGATTGCCGTTACGGCAGGATGCGTGAGAAGGGGGCATGCGTGGGTGGCTGTGTCGTTGACTGCAGTCAGTGCCGTGAATGCCCCATCGCTTTGTGCGTTCTGGCTTGCCGCAAGGAGGGAAAGGATGCGGTTTGCCTATGGCAGGCAAATAAAAACAGGACGTTGGATGTGGGTGCGATCGTTGTTGCGGCCGGAATCGAGCATGCCGGGCTCCCTGAAGGCCTGTATGGCTTCGGGTGTTTCGACAACGTGATAACGAATATGCATTTCGAAAGATTGATGAACGCAGGCGGACCCACGGCAGGCAGCATCGTGCGCCCTTCGGATGGAGCCCACGCTAAAAAAATAGGGTGGATACAATGCGCAGGGAGGGGGCTTGTTAGAGGCCTGCCGTATTGTTCGAAAGTTTGCTGCATGATAGCCGCCAAGCAGACGATCATCGCCAAGGAGCACGACGGGTCGGTCGAGGCAATTGTCTTTTACAATGACCTGAAAGCCTATGGGAAAGGTTTTTGGTCCTTTTACAGGAAGGCTGTTGACAGCGGAGTTCGGTATGTGCGTGCAAGACCCTGGGATGTTTTTGAAGATCCCCGTAGCAAGGATTTAACGTTACGCTACGAAAACCTGGATTCCGGCAAGATTGAAGAACAAGCCGTGGATCTGCTGGTTTTGTCCGCCGGCCTGGTCCCGGCCGGGGGGAACAAAAGGCTTGCAAAAACCCTGGGTATCGAACTCGATGAGCTGGGATTTTTCAAGGAACCGGACCCTGTGCGCAAACCTCTGGTCTCGGGGGTGGAAGGTATTTATCTCTGCGGAGGGGCCACCGGACCGATAGATATTTCCGAATCGGTGGTCCAGGCTTCAGCCGCGGCGATGATGGCGGTCACGGGTGGACAGTGAGGAAGATTAGATGAGCGAAGAGGTACGTATAGGGGTGTTCGTATGCGACTGCGGCTCCAATATCGCTGCTGTCGTTGATGTTCCTGATGTGGTTGAATATGCGGGAAGTCTTCCCGGGGTTGTGTTTTCCGATGAAGGGAAATGGTCGTGCTCGGTGGATGCACTGGCGGCCATGCAGGAGTCCATAAAGGAACATCGGATAAACCGTGTAGTGATAGCTTCTTGTACTCCCAGGACTCATGAGCCGCTTTTTAAGAAAACGGTTAAGGAGGCCGGCCTTAACCCCTATCTGCTTGAATTTGTAAGCATCAGGGAACAGGTTTCCTGGGTACACATGCATGAGCAGGCCGCGGCCACCGCAAAAGCCAAAGATCTGGTGAAGATGGGGGTTGCAAAGGCTGGTCTTCTCGAAGAAGGGGAGGAGATTCGACTTCCAGTGGGTACCGACTGCCTGGTGATCGGCGGCGGTATGGCCGGGATGACGGCGGCCCTTAATGTGGCTGCCCAGGGTTTCAAGGCGGTGATTTTAGAAAAGGAGTCGATGCTCGGAGGGCTTTTGAACAGGCTGAGTTCGGTTTGTTACGGCCGTGAAACAATGGAGGCCCGGGAACTGGTTGAAGAGACTAAAGCCAGGGTAGAGGCCGAAGCCCTGGTTTCGGTTTATACAAGTGCTTTGATCGAATCGATTGAGGGCTATATAGGTAATTACACCGTTAAAATATCCATGAATGGGGCATCGAAGCAATTCGGTGTATCCACGGTTATCGTGGCGACAGGTATGAGGGAATCGTTGCCTGACGGGCTTTTCATGTACGGGGAGGATCCCCGGGTGAAAACGCAGATCGAGCTCGAAGGCATGCTGAGAGAGGGAAGCCTGGGGGTACCAGAGCACGTCGTGATGATCAACTGTGTTCATTCGAAGAGCGAGACTCGGGGTTGCTGCAACATAGGTTGTTCTGTTTCGGTGAAAAATGCGATTGCAATAAAAAATCACTCCCCGGATACAGATGTGACAATCCTTTACCGCGATTTGAGCCTGGTAAGGGAGGAGCATTTTCAGCTCGAAGAGGCAAAATCCTGCGGAGTCCGCTTCATGCGTTTTGCCGATGATATGTACCCTGATGTGGTCGCGGCTCAGGAGTCTTTGACTGTTCGCGTCCACGACGTTCTCCTCGACAGGGATTTTGACCTTCCATGCGGGCTGCTCGTTCTCACCTCCGGATACACCGGCGACGGCACGGTAAACGAACTCAAAGGCCATCTAAAGGTTTCCTGCGACGCTGAAGGTTTTTTCCAGGAGCGCCATATCAAGCTAGGGCCCCTGGATTTTCCTGCGAGCGGTATAAGCCTTTGCGGCTGCGCCCGATCGCCGAAGACAGTGAAGGAAAGCTGCGAGGAGGCGATCGGGGCGGCCATGCGGGCTTCGATTCCGATGAAAAACGGTTTCATCGAAGCGGAGGGAATAGTAGCGGAAATTGACCGGAGCCTGTGCAACGACTGCGGGCTGTGCTGGAAGCGCTGCCCGTACAGTGCCATCGAGCTGGATGAAGAAAATCATCCGAAGGTGATAAAGGCTCTCTGCAAAGGCTGCGGGCTGTGTGCGGCGGATTGCCCTAAGGAATGCATAACGATCGTTCACTACAGCGATGAACAGATTTTGGCCCAGGTGGAGGCGGCCTTGGAGGATGCCCCCGAAGATAAGATAATCGGGTT
>CAYXDR010000198.1:0-2626 GCA_964463515.1 uncultured Desulfobacteraceae bacterium
GACCCCGACCCCGAGGGACATCGTTATTTTGACTTTTTACGATACCATCAAACTTCATTTCGAGGGGGAAACTTGCCATGAATGATGAGAGGAATCTCGAAGGTCTGCGTGAGGCCTACCGACAGTGGAATGAAGAGATAGAAGGAAAAGACGGCCCCAAGAAGGAAATGAGGGAGGAGTTCGTCACCCTCTCCGGGCTGCCGGTAAAAAGGCTCTACACTCCCGTCGATACCGAGGACTTGGATTATGAGTCAGAGCTTGGGTTTCCCGGCCGCTACCCCTATACACGGGGCGTCCAGCCTACCATGTACAGGGGAAGGTTCTGGACCATGCGCCAGTATGCAGGGTTCGCATCGGCGGAGGAATCCAACCGCCGTTACCGCTATCTTCTCGAACAGGGACAAACCGGGCTTTCCGTGGCATTCGACCTGCCTACCCAGATAGGTTATGATTCGGACCACGAAACGGCGATCGGGGAGGTGGGCAAGGTTGGGGTTGCAATAGATTCCATCGAAGACATGGAGACGCTTTTCGACGGAATCCCTCTCGATAAGGTCAGCACCTCCATGACGATAAACGCGCCTGCCGCGGTGCTGCTCGCGATGTATATTGCTGTGGCCGAAAAGCAGGGAGTGTCCCCCGAAAGGCTGCGTGGAACCATCCAGAACGACATTTTGAAAGAGTATTCCTCCCGTGGAACTTACATCTTTCCTCCCAAGCCCTCGATGAGGATCATAACCGACACATTCGCCTTCTGCTCTGAAAAGGTGCCTTTCTGGAACACCATCAGCATCAGCGGCTATCATATGCGGGAGGCAGGGTGTACGGCTGTGCAGGAAGTGGCTTTCACCCTTGCAAACGCGGTTTCCTATGTACAGTCGGCCCTTGATGCAGGGCTGGATGTAGACGAATTCGGGCCCAGGCTCGCCTTCTTTTTCTGCTGTCACCAGGATTTCTTTGAAGAAATCGCCAAATTCAGAGCTGCAAGGCGGTTGTGGGCTGACATCATGAAAAACCGATTCAAAGCTGTTCAGCCAAAAAGCATGATGATCCGGTTCCACACCCAGACCGCAGGCTGTTCCCTCACAGCCCAGCAACCTAAAAACAACATAATGAGGGTTGCGTTTCAGGCGCTGGCCGCGGTGCTGGGGGGTACTCAGTCCCTCCATACCAACTCCATGGACGAGGCACTGTGCCTGCCCACCGAGGAATCGGTGCGCATCGCATTGAGAACACAGCAGGTGATCGCCCACGAACTGGGAGTTACAAACACGGTCGATCCCATGGCCGGTTCATATTACGTGGAAACTCTGACCCGCAAAATCTATGGCGAAGCTGTTAAATACATTGAGACAATAGATAAAATGGGCGGATCAGTGGCCGCCATCGAGCGCGGTTACATTCAGAAAGAAATCCAGAATGCAGCTTGGACTTACCAGAAAGAGGTGGAGCAGCAGTCCCGCATAGTAGTCGGCGTAAACAGGTTTACGATGGACGAAGAACCTCCGATGGAGCTGATGCGCGTGGATCCGGCAGTGCGGAAAGCTCAAGTTGACAGGCTTACAAAGCTGAAGGCCGGGAGAGATGCAGCTGCAACAGGTAAAGCGCTCGATGCCCTGGAACGCGCAGCCCGGGGCAGTGACAACCTTGTCCCGTATATATATGAAGCCGTGAAAGCCTACGGCACACTCGGAGAAATATGTGGAGTTTTAAGAAAGGTGTTTGGTGAATACCACCAGGCGGGGATGCCCGGCTGAAGGCGGGATTCTATTGCGGGGGATGGATGCAGATGAAAAGCAAGCGGAAAATAAGGGTATTGGCAGCCAAACCGGGGCTCGACGGCCATGAAAGAGGCATAAAGGTTGTGGCGAGTGCGCTTATGGAGGCGGGGATGGAAGTTATCTATTCGGGGCTCAGGCAAAGCCCGGCGCAGATCGTCGAGACCGCCGTCCAGGAAGACGTTGATGTGATCGCCCTGAGCAGCCTTTCGGGCGCCCATGACTACCTGTTCCCGAAAGTGATGGAACTGTTGAAGGAACGCGGCGCCGGGGACATCCTGGTAATAGGAGGGGGGATAATCCCCAAGCCGGACATCCCCTTGATGAAACAGGCTGGCATAGCCGAAATCTTCGGCCCGGGCACCGATACCAGGGACATCGTCAAATTCATAGTGGAAAGGGTCGGCGGGCGCCTCTAGCCTCCCGTTCATCGCCCCTGCCAGGGTACCTATATAATGGGCCTCACATTTCTCCTTTATTCGGCCGCCACTCTTATCTGGGGCTCAACCTGGTACGGAATAACGCTGCAGCTTACCCAGGTGCCGCCGGTTCTTTCGGTAGGCTACCGGTTCCTCGTGGCAAGCTCCCTTCTTTTTTGTTACTGCTCTTTCAGGGGAAAAAATCTCCGATTTTCCAGCCGTGATCACCTGTTTCTCGCTCTTCAAGGTTCGACATTGTTCGGCCTTGGCTACATAATGAGTTACTATGCCACGGCGTATCTCACAAGCGGCCTTGTAGCTGTTGTGTTTTCGACGATCCTACTCTGGAACATTGTCAATTTGAGGCTTTTCATGGGGCAGCATGTGGCCGCCCGGGCTCTCGTCGGAGGAGTGATCGGCCTATCCGGC
>CAYXDR010000198.1:2636-6326 GCA_964463515.1 uncultured Desulfobacteraceae bacterium
GCATAGCGGTTCTGTTCAGGCATGATCTTGCAGCTTTTGGTGAAAGCCAGGGCCTTACGGGGCTCGGCATCGCGATCGGCGGGGCCTACCTGGGATCCATCGGAAACGTCATAGGCTCCAGAAACGCCAGGGCGGGCATACCCGTGACCCAGGCCAATGCATATGCGATGGCATACGGAGCGGTGCTTACACTCTCGATCCATTTTATTTCCGGCGGCAAGCCCACCATGGACTGGTCACCGGGCTATCTGGCGCCGTTGTTATACCTGGCCATCCTCGGGTCAGTCGCCGCCTTCGGATGCTACATGCTGCTGATCGGACGTATAGGTGCCGAATATGCGGCGTATGTGCTTCTCCTGGCCCCTGTCATAGCACTGGGCTTTTCGACCCTTTTTGAATCCTACCGGTGGGGTGCCGGGTCCGTTGCGGGGCTGGTTCTCGTGCTTGCAGGCAATCTGACCATACTCACCCCGCGGGTCCCGGCCTGGGCATTGTTCAAAAAGGCTGAAAAACGAAGGTTACATTCAGACCCACCCGGCAGGCCTAAAACCACTGTCTGATTTTCATGGAAACCATGGAAAAGTGAAATGCCTTATAAGGAGGTTGACCGCTGCTGTGCGGGATGGTAGCTTCACGGTTGCATCATTACTCCATACCGGCTTTTTTATGACATGAAAGGTTCGAACCTGTTAAAACGAACGTACCGGTTTTCCTATACCGCCCTTTCCGGCTGCCTGTTCTGCATGCTTCTGCCGGCCGCGGCTTTGTATACCGTAGTGACCGGCCGCTACAAGGAAGGCTTCCTTGAAAGGCTGGGGATTCTGAACGTTAAAGACGTCCGGCCGCATGGCTGTCCTCGGGTATGGATCCACGCAGCATCCCTCGGTGAAGTCAATGTTGCGCTTTCCCTCATTAATGCCATACAGGAAATGAAGCCGCAAAGCTCCTTCGTTCTTTCAACGGTGACCCCGCACGGCCGCGACTTGGCGCGAAAGAAGGCCGGCCTCAACACGCGCGTCATCTATGCTCCGGTCGATTTTCTGGGCTGTGTGAACCGTGCGCTTAGGGCTGTGGCCCCTGATATCCAGGTGTTTGTTGAAACCGAGATATGGCCGGCATGGCTTTTCGAGGCAAAACGGCTGGCAGTTCCCACAGCACTGGTCAACGGGCGCATTTCCCGCCGTTCGGTAGGGGCCTACACCAAATTCAGGCCCTTTTTCAAGGTAGTCCTTTCTCATGTTGACAGGTTCAGCATGATAAGTGCTCAGGATGCAGAGAGGATCGCCGCCATCGGAGCTGCACCTGAAAAAATCGAGGTGAACGGCAATGCGAAATATGATGCTCTTGCGGGCATGGCCGACCCTGCCCTGGAGGGAAAGATGCGCCGCACCCTCGAGATCGGGCTAGGCGCAAAGGTGTTTGTAGCAGGCAGCACCCGTGGCGGAGAAGAAGAACAGATCCTGGATGCATACGGTAAAATCGTTCGTTCGTTCCCGGAAACTGTGCTCATTATAGCCCCGCGTCATATTCAGCGAAGCGAAAGCATTTTTTCGCTGGCTGTATCAGCCGGTTTTTCATGCCAACTGCGATCCAGGCTTTCAACCGGCTCCAAGAGAACCGCACAGGTGATTATCCTGGACACTTTCGGAGAGCTTTTCGCCGCCTATAGCACCGCGACGATCGTTTTCTGCGGTGCCAGCCTGGTGCCCCTCGGGGGCCAAAACCCCCTGGAAGCTGCTTCCTGGGGCAAGGTGGTCTGCTATGGGCCGTTTATGGATGATTTCCAGGATGCCCGCGCCCTTCTTGAAGAGTCGGGGGGTGGAGTCACGGTTTCGGATTCAGGGGAACTGGCACGTCGGGTGATCGAATTATTTGAAAACCCTGCTGAACTTTCCCTAAAAGGTGAACTCGGCAGGAAAGCCCTGCTGTCCCACAGGCATGCGGCATCGCGTCATGCAGGTATTATCCTGGGGTTGATGGGGGAAAATAATCGAGGCTGCGGCCAAAAAGCCTAGTTTTTCGAGGCCCGCCGGAAGCGCGCTCCGTCCCTGAGGTCAATGACTAAACGAGAAAAACACCGAATGGAAAAGGAAATCGAAGCAGTCGAACTCCCGATCGACGGGTGCATAGATCTTCATACCTTTCTGCCCAGGGATG
This sequence comes from uncultured Desulfobacteraceae bacterium, assembly GCA_964463515.1. Classification (GTDB taxonomy): domain Bacteria; phylum Desulfobacterota; class DSM-4660; order Desulfatiglandales; family Desulfatiglandaceae; genus CAYXDR01. The sequence goes on from CAYXDR010000198.1 coordinate 4,794, forward strand.
CGGCGGATGTGGTGGATGAATACATCCGGGCATGCCGTGAAAAGGGGATCTTCGAAGTACGCGTGATTCATGGAAAGGGAAAGGGTACGATCCGCCGAACCGTCCACGCGGTTCTCGACCGGCATCCAATGGTGGACCGATACCATCTGGACCCCGGGCCCTCCGGTTGGGGTGCGACGATAGTTTACCTGCGATGAAAAATGGTTCTGAAAGGAAATAGAAAAAAACACATTGACGGTGCGAATGCAGATGCGGGGGATCAAATCGGCAACTGCGGATTATCCCTGTGCATCACCAAGGGGCTGTCGGCAGCCTGGCCCATATGTGCTGCCTATGTGCCCATCGGCCTGGCGTTCGGTGTCTCCGCGCAGAAGATCGGCCTGTCGCCGCTTGAAATTGGGCTCATGTCCCTGTTTGTCTTCGCCGGCAGCGCACAATTCATCGCGGTATCAATGCTGGGTGCAGGGGCAGGAGCCGCTTCGATAGTGCTTGCAACTTTTGTTGTAAACCTGCGGCACCTGTTGATGAGTTCCGCCTTGAGCGTATTTATCGGAAAAAGAAGGCCGGCCCTTCTGGCGTTTTTCGCCTACGGAGTAACGGATGAAAGCTTCGCGGTGAACCACCACAAATTCCTCACAGGGGACTGGGACGCCGGCAGTTCCCTCGTGGTCAACCATGCATCGAATCTTGCATGGATCGCCAGCACGGTCGCAGGCGGGCTTGGGGGCCAGTTCATTGCACCGGGGGCTTTCGGGCTGGATTACACCCTTCCGGCTATGTTCATAGGTCTGATCGTGCTTCAGGTCCGGCGCCTTCTTCACATATTGGTTGGGGCCGCAGCGGGCATGGTCTCGGTGGCACTGAGCTTCATTCTACCCGGGAACTGGAATGTCATAGCCGCCGCCGTGGCAGCAGCAACAGCAGGTGCTGTCATCCTCGGCACCAAATCTCCTCTTCACCAGGGTCGGAAGACATGACCGGCTCCGCCTACATTCTCCTGCTTTTCGGAATGGCTGCGGTGACCTACGTTCCCCGCTGGCTCCCCCTGTGGCTCCTCTCGGGCCGCAGCCTCCCCCGGTGGTTCCTGGATTGGCTCTCGCTCATCCCGGTCGCAGTCCTGAGCGCCCTCCTGCTTCCTGAACTCATGATTTCAGGCCCATCGCGGCAACTGGACCCTTTGAACCCCAAGTTTTTTGTCGCCATCCCCACCTTCCTGGTGGCTGCAAAAACCAAATCCCTTCTATGGGCCGTCCTGACAGGAATGCTTCTCTATTGGCTTGCAGGCACAATCGGATGACAGCCACGCGGGAACCGTCTTAGCTATTAGCTATTAGCTGTTAGCTGTTAGCTCGGCGGAAAAAAGAACTACTTTAAGAACTGCCGATCAACCTCCGATACCGATACCGACGCCGACGCCGATTAAAACACACACATCGAAGCCTATTCTGCAGTCGATAAGAGGCGGGGACGGGGGGTTGGCTGCGGGAGATTCATCGGGGGAGATGGCAGGTCGAGCGGGGAGCTCCAGGGCAA
>CAYXDR010000199.1:0-6239 GCA_964463515.1 uncultured Desulfobacteraceae bacterium
GGGAAGACGTAGAGTTGCTTGCAGCGAGGTTTTTGCGGGAATTCACCCTGGCGCTCGACAAGAGAATCACGGGGTTTTCAATCGACGCCCTGTCCAAAATATCCGAATACCCGTTTCCGGGCAATGTAAGAGAACTCAAAAACGCCGTAGAACGGGCCGTTGCCTTTGCCTCGGGAAAACTTATCCAGACAGAACACCTGCCGGCCCGGATCAGGGATTTCCAGCCAGAATCCGGCCCCGGTCCCGCCGGTGTCTACGATGCCCCCGAAGTAAATGGAAAACTCATGCCGCTCGCCGAGATTGAACGTCGCTACATTAATTACGTACTGAAAAAAGTTGCGGGAAACAAGCGGCGAGCCGCCGATATTCTGGGCATCGGCAGAAGGACGCTTTACCGCAGGCTCACAGAGGAAGAGGATTCTGCATAAGGATGTAAACAGGGCGGCTGCTTTTTGCCCTCAGCCGGGTGCAAGCCGGGGATTTACTGTCGACCGGGCTGGGAAAAACCTTCAAAAGACTTTAAAGCCTTTTTTGAAAGGCTTCTTCAGAAAATATTTTAACAAGGCTACAAGATGATGTATATGTCATCCATGTGTAGGCGGCCGATGGACAAGCTGCCAGTTCTTTCCGGGCAACGGGCTTGTCGGATTCTCGAAAAGCACGGCTATGCACAGGTCAAAAATTGATTGCGCAATTTTAACGCACTATCCAGCCGGCTTTGCGTGATCCGGCGGATTGCGCCCGGTACCCGAACACAGACTGCCCAGGTCAGCAATGTGTTTACGAGGTTATGCGATGAGACTGGATTCCGTCCTAAAAACCCAGCGCAAGGGATCTACGCTCCTGGAGGTGTTGGTCGTCATTGCCGTTATCGGCATGCTTGCCGCCATAGCCTTGCCATCATACTTCTCCTATCTGGACAGGGCACGCTCGGCGGCCTGCCTGGCAAACCGGGAAACCATAAACAAAGAAATCGCGGCCTCCGTGGCCGCGGGGGACGAACCGCCGGCGAGCCTGTCGGATTTTGGCTATCCGGAATCGCTCTGCCCCTCAGGGGGTGTATATGTTCTCATCCCTGCCGGCGAAGGCCGTACCGCCCCGACGGTAGCCTGCTCGATTCACCACTGGTCCGAGGTTGACACGCCGACGCAGTCTTACCCGAAAAAAATCCCTCTGACCGGTTTCGACGATTTTATTGTGGTCGGCTCGGGATGGGAACAGACCCAGGATGGAATCATGGTCCGCGGGGGACTCGGCAGCACGGGCGGGAGCAACCGGCTGTTTATTCCCAATCCGCTCGGGGACGGCAGCTACTCCATTATCGCGGAGGCCTCCCTGTATTCAGGCGACAATGGTGGCTACGGGATTTTTTTTGATACAGTGGTGGACGGGCAGGGCAACGTCTCTTCAGGCTATATCCTGCAATTTGACAGGGGGTTTGGCACAGGTGCACTGATAATCAGGCCATGGAGCAACAACAGGGAAGGCAACGTGCCTTCCGGCGGCCTGTTCAACGATCCGGCCGTAATTCCCCAGAAAGCTGATGATCCGGATTGGTGGACATCCCCGAAAGAGATAAGGCTGGACGTAACCGATTCGGGAGACGGCACCAAGAAGCTTCGGGTTTATCTTGACGGAACACTGACTTTCGATGACTGGGAATTTGAAGGCAGTTCCGGGCAGGAAACGTTTACTGGCTTCCGGGGATGGCATTCTCCATACGCCGAATTCACAGATCTTTCGATTGATATACCATGATGCAGCAAAGGTGGCCTATGGCCCAAAGCCCGACGGAAGCGGAGGGAAACCCCGCTGCGGGCGGGCACGATTGAAAAGGGGTTCCGCCCTTCCAGGCTCTTTCACCCGGCTTTCGCACCAGATCCCTTTTCAGTGGGCGTGGTCGGAGAGCTGAGCGTTTGGGCCCGAATAAGCCAGGTCCATATCACATTCCATGGGGACCACAACGGGGTAGCCGCCGATAGTGTAGATGTCCACTGGCAGGCCGTAGACATCCTGGACCATGTCGCTGGTGAGTTCTTCCACTCGTCCGGCCGCGAAAACTGCACCATCCTTGAGCAACAGAAACTTGTGGGCGAAGCGCAGGGCCGTGTTTAAATCATGCATGGTCATAACCCCTGCGATGCGGTGCTCGTCCACCACGCGGCGCAGCATGGTGAGGATGGCGATCTGGTTGCGCAGATCCAGGGAACTGGTGGGTTCGTCCAGGAGCAGGAGCCTGGGTTCCTGGACCAGTGCCCTGGCTATAGCCACCTTCTGCAATTCGCCGCCGCTGAGCTGGTCGATGTAGCGCAGCTGCAGATTATCCAGCCCCAGGCGGCGCAGCGCCGCATCTACGATCTTCAGATCATGGTCCCCTATCTTCCAGCGCACATGGGGCATGCGCCCCATGAGTACGGCATCGAACACAGTGAAGCGGCTGGCTTCGCTCTGCTGGGCGACGTAGCCGATACTGGCTGCGATCTCAGCAGGCCGGAGCCCGAGCACATCCCGCCCCTCCAGGAGGACTGCGCCACCGCTGGGTTTGTGAATGGCGTTGATGCACTTGAGAAGGGTGGTCTTTCCCACGCCGTTAGGGCCGAGGATCGCAAGAAGCTCCCCGGCCTCCACGCCGAAGAAAACAGCCGAGAGCACCGGGTGGCTGTTGTAGCTGAAATGCAGGTCCTGTACCTGGAGAATCATTTCGTGTTGCCTTGTCATCGTCGTTGCCCCTTCATAATTAAATAGATGAATACCGGCGCCCCCATGAACGCCGTGAGCACGGACACCGGCAGGACATGGGGCGCCAGTATGAGCCGGGCCACGGTGTCTGACACCAGAAGGAGCAGGGCACCCAGAAAGATGCTTGAAGGCAGTAGGAAGCGCTGGTCAGAACCAATGATGCGGCGCACCATGTGAGGCACCACCAGCCCCACAAATCCGATTACCCCGAGAAAGGCGATAATCACGGCCGTGAGGAGGGACGCAAGGAACATTCCGAGCAGGCGCACTCCCTCCACCCTCACCCCCAGGCCCTTGGCGGTCTCGTCTCCGGCGTCCATGGCGTTGTAGTTCCATGCGTTGCAGATGAAAAACGCAGTTGCTGCAAGGCATACCACAGTCATAACGCCCAAATGAGGCCAGGTAGCCCGGGCCGCATCGCCAAAGGTCCAGAAAACCATGGCCGCCAGCTGCACATCGTCGGCAAAGTACTGCAGAAACATGGTTCCGGCGGTGAACAGCGCCCCCAGCGCCACCCCCGTAAGCACCATCACTTCGGGTGTGGCGCCGCGCACCCGTGAGATGAGCACGATGACCCCTGCGGCCAGCATGCTACTGAGCAGTGCGGTTGAAAGGGTCAGCATGGGGCTGGTGATAGTCACCGCCCCAACGCTTGTCGAACTCATGGCACCGGTGCCGAAAAGCATCACACTAAGGGCTGCGCCAAAGGCCGCGGCGTGAGAAATACCCAGAGTAAAGGGGGATCCCAGCGGGTTGCGCAGGATAGACTGCATCACCGCCCCTGACACCGCCAGCGCGGCTCCTGCGACCATGCCCGCCAGGGCCTGGGGAAGCCGGATGTTCCATACGATGATCTCGTGCCGCCGCGGCACCTCCCAGCCCAGGAGACTTTTGCCTACCGTGAGCACGGGAACGTCAGCCGCACCCAGGGAAATGGAGACCACCAGGGCCACTGCCAGTGCCACCGCCAGGGCCACGATGAAAGCGATCTTCCACCCGATGTAGCGACGGTATTCCTCCGGAACCTGTCCGTCGTTAAAGTGCATGTTACTGCATTGACAGCGTGCTGAAGACCAGCCGCTGGAAAAGTTCGTTCATCTTGGCGAACACCGGCTTGCCCACCAGGAAGGTGTATATGTCGTCTGTCTTAGCTGCGGGATCAATGTCCGCGAAGCGCTCCGGATAAAGTATCTTCCCGATAAAATACGCGTTGGCAAGCACAGAGCCGTAATTAGTGGTATACCAGTTGTATGGCAAAACACCGTAAACCAGATCCTTCTTCACTGCTGTAAGGGTACGGTAGGCAGGGTCGGTTCGCAATTCATGCAGTCCACCGGCGTTTTCACCCATCTGCAAAGTGGTCAGATCCAGGAACAGGACGTCCGGATCCCAATCCACGATCTTTTCCTTGGCTATGTCTGCGTGTCTCAGTTCCTTGCCGCCGGCAAGCTCGGACGAGGCCAGATTTCTGGCGTTAATAAAGCCGAAGGGCGGGTAAGTCGGCTCCGTAGAGTGAAAACCGTGAGGGCCTTTCATGGCCACGCCTCCGATGAATACGCTAGGCTGGGCTTGTTCACGGATGCCGGCGGTGCGCTGCTCAAGATCCGAAATGGCTTCCTGGAAAAAGGTGATGACCTCCTCTGCCCGCTGCTCCTTCCCTAAAATCGCTCCCATGGTACGCAACGCGTTGAAGAACTTTTGGCGCCCTTTGCCCAGATTGCCGTATTCCAGAGGCACCACCGGTATGCCCGTTTTACGTTGCAGTGTCTTCGGGTTCATGCCCATGCCCGCGTAAGTCTTAAAGATCAGTTGCGGTTGCGGCTCCAGAGTCAGGATCAGTTCGGGGTTGTCGTGTCCGCGGAACTCTCCGAATGTAGGCAGTTTCTTGAACTGTGGATTTGCCAGGGCATAGGGGCGGGCATCGAAACTCGTACGTTTGGTTTCCATGTCGTCGACCGCTACGGCGCGATGCTGGGCCTGCAGGTAAACCAGCAGCCTTAGACACCCGGGCCCGGAGCAAATGACCCTGTCAACTTTTTCAGCGATTTCCAGCTCATTGCCCAAGGCATCTTTGATCTGCTGAGCCGGGGCCGCAGCGGGCAGACAGAGGGCTAACAAAAGCAGTGGCAACATTATGCGGCAAAAATGTTTCATCAGGAACTCCTTGCAGTTTCTATATTGGTGGTATGCAGCTGGTTTCCGTCCGGCATTTCCGGATGGGCACCAGCTACAAAAAGCACAGACTCATCGAATCGCGACCTTTAAGCCTGCTCGAAAATAATTTTATGGTCTACGAGATTCATGCGCTTGATTTTCCCCTCTACAATCATTTGTTCTCCAAAGGTGTTCTCCAACCGTATTCTACCCTGTTCTTGGGGTTCGATCAGATCCACACTTTCCATCATCAATTCCTCCTCGCCGTTTCTGAAAAAAAATGCGTTGCTTTCGCACATCGTCTAAAACCTCCTACAAATGCTTGTTTATAAAAATATTCGACAGGTTAAACAAAGCGCCCTACCCCGCACAGGCCGACGCCGCCTTTTCCTCTTGAAGCGAAATAAAAACCTTGGCGGCAGGCCTGGATTTTATTGTCTAGTTTCAATCGCTTTAAAGCACGGAATGCAAAGTATACGTTCATCAAAACGCCGGGTACGGGTTTCCATAACCGGTTCTCCGCAATTATCGCAGACCAGGCTCGCAAAAATGCGGGCCTTTTTGGGCAATGATTCTTCAGGCTTTTTGAAATCAAAAATTTCTTCTATTTCAGATTCCATGATCCGCTTTGAAATCGTAGACCTGGCCTCATGCCATGTCTTTTCCTCTTCTTTATTCAACCCCGTAGTTTCTCTCTTGTGGTGCAGCCTGCCAAGAATCGAGCTGGTGTCTCCGTAAACGGCCGAACGCAGAACGAGTCGCATGGCTTTGCCATCACTGCGGCGATAAAAGGTGAAAGCGTTTTTCCCGTAATCCTTATAAATGAGGTTCCCTTTACCGAATGTGCAACCGGTCAAATACTGGACTGCATCAACCCCGCACATATCTGTTTCGACAACCGCCACCATTTCTTCATCCGACGATTTCCCCATCTGCGAAATCGCCCATTCGGCGGCACGGATACCGATTGCAAGGCCCGGGCACCAATGCCCGTGAAAGGATATAGTTTCATGGAGTTTTTTTTCATCTATACGGTTTACTGCCACCATTAGTCTCTCCCTCACAACAAAAAAGGCCGCGAAGATCTGGAACAATTCCAGGAGGTCCTTCGTGGCCTTGTTATACAGTTAGTATGGTATCTTTTTCTTGAACCGCAGTGCTTTTAATAACCCAGCACCGCTTCGTTTTTCAGCAACCCTTCATGGGCTTTTTTATAAACGTTATTTTTGACAAATTCCACTTGCGGAGTCAAGAAAATTCTCGCAAAGGATACTTGATGGCCTCGTAAAAGGTCAAAATAACGATGACCTTCGGGGTCGGGGTCGCTATCGGGATCGGTATCGGAC